>JBEIFO010000049.1:0-10356 GCA_040382375.1 Crocinitomicaceae bacterium | reverse complement strand
TCGTCGGCGCGCATGGACTTGAACATTCCCTTTTGCGCTTTGCCAACAGCAGATCTATAACCCCCAACTATGTATGCGTTCATGGAATTAGTTTCTTAAAATTTTTCCTGATTTAATAAGGCTCTGCATGCGCTCTAACGATTTACGTTGCATGCACAATTCGAGAAATGCTTTACGCTCTAAATCCAGCAAGTATTGCTCACTCACTTTTGTTGGTGAAGAAAGATCGCCACCGCACATAACATATCCAAGTTTTTCACTAATCAATTGATCGTGTTCTGAAATATAATTTCCAGATTTCATGGAAGAGGCTCCGGCGTAGACAATACCTAATCCTTCATTTCCTAAAACTGTAATGTCTTTGCGTTCTTGTGGTGCCGAGTAACCACCATGATGAAAGTTCAAACAAACTTCTTTCGCACGCATGAGCTGATGGGCGCGGCTTATGCACACTTCATCTTTTTCTCTGCTTAAGTACCCCAATTCAAAAGCTTCTTCTGCAGAGGTTGCCACCTTCGCTTGCCCTACCGTTAAAAATCTATTGCGAAGCACATTCAAACGAATGTCTCCTTCTTTCATTTCATCTGAAGCACGCAATGCAAATTCTTTTGTGCCGGCTCCTCCGGGAATTACGCCCACACCCATTTCAACCAGTCCCATGTATGTTTCTGCATGCGCTACAGTTGCGTCTGAATGCATTGACATTTCGCATGCACCACCAAGTGCCAATCCATGCGGAGCCACTACTACCGGTATGTTCGAATAACGCAAGCGCATGACAGTCTTTTGGAAATAGCGAACGGCCATGTCGAGCTCTTCGTATTCTTGCTCAACGGCGAACATGAAGATCATTCCTACGTTCACACCAGCAGAGAAATTATCTCCTTGGTTGTAGATGACAAGTCCGTTGTATTTTTCTTCTGCAAGGTCAATGGCTTTATTAATTCCAGCAAGCACTTCGCCACCAATTGTATTCATTTTAGATTTCCACGAAAGCGCTAAAATCCCATCACCAATGTGTCGAACAATACACGCGCTGTTGGTCCAAATAATTTCTTTAAATGAATCCAATGATCGCGCTTGTTCGCTTCTTATAATGACCTTGTATTTATTTTCTGTTGGAACGAATTGTTCTGGGCTTTCTGAATTTTTGTAGAAGGAAGTGAATCCAGATTTTTTCATTTCATGAACCCAAGGCGCAACTTCATAACCTTCGTTGATCATGTTCGTTAAACAGGCTTCGAATCCGAGAGTATCCCACAATTCGAATGGCCCTAATTCCCAGCCGAATCCGGCGCGCAATGCAGCGTCTACATCTTTCAGCTCGTCTGCAATTTCATTCATTCTGAAACTAACGTAGGAGAATAATGAATGCATCATTTTCTTGTAGAACGCTCCTGCTTTATCGTTTGCATTGTATAAATGTTTTAATCTGGAAGGAAGATCGTCTATGAGTTTTGCCGCTTCATAAGAAGCGAATTTCACTTTGTTTTGTTTGCGGTATTCGAGCGTGTTTAAATCGAGCACGAGGATTTCTTTCTCTCCGTTTTCTCCCTTCGTTTTTTTATAGAATCCTTGTCTTGTTTTATCGCCTAACCATTGATTGGTAATCATGGTTTGAATGAATTCGGGTAAGGCGAACATGGCATGTTGTTCATCTGATTTCGCAACAGCGAAAAGTCCGTTTGCCACGTGAACCAAAGTGTCTAATCCAACAACGTCGCAGGTGCGAAATGTTGCAGACTTCGGTCTGCCCATAATGGTTCCGCTGAGCTTGTCTACTTCTTCAACAGTCAGGTCCAATTCCTTCATGCTGTGCAGCAAAGCTTGAATGCTGAATACGCCAATGCGGTTAGCGATGAAGGCAGGAGTGTCTTTGCACAACACGACTTCCTTACCGAGTTTAAGACTTCCAAATTCTTTCAGGAATGAAATAAGTTCTGAATTGGTTTCTTGGATTGGAATGATTTCCAACAATCGCAAATAGCGTGGCGGATTGAAGAAGTGTGTTCCAATGAAATTCTTTTTGAAATCTTCGCTTCTTCCCTCAGCAATGAGATGAATGGGAATGCCGCTGGTGTTTGTTGAAACAATGCTTCCGGGTTTTCTGAATTGCTCTACTTTTTCGAAGAGCGTTTGTTTCGGTTCGAGCTTTTCAATAATGACTTCCATGATCCAATCGCAATTGGAAATGTCTTTCAAATTATCATCGAAGTTTCCTGTTGTAATTCGTGAAGCGAATTTTTTCGAATAGATGGGTGAGGGTGAGGCTTGTAGCGCGTTTTTCAGTGAATCGTTCACGATTTTATTCTTGTCCTTTTCGTCGTCTGAAATTCGGTCTAACAGTAAAACTGGAATTCCGCACTGCGCGAAGTGGCAGGCAATTCGCGAGCCCATGATTCCTGAACCTAAAACGGCAATTCTCTTAATTGTTTTCATGTAGGTGTATTAACAGAATGAAGGTAAGTCTACTTTCCTTCAAGAAGAATTATAAAAATGTGATTTCTTTCATGTAGAAACCTAAGCAAGATTGGCTATCAGTTTCTACGATCAGTTTTCCATCGGTTTCCACACGAATTATTTTTCCTGAAAAGATGGATTGATCTTTTGTGATTCGATATTCCTTCTTTTCATCATTTTGAAAAAGGAGGTTGTGGTATTGTTGGTCTAAATTGTTCCAGTTATTTCCTTCCAACAGAAAAAAATCGGAATCCATTTGTTTGCGCAGTGATTGAAGAAATGCAGCTATTGAAGGCACGCTTTGGGCATATTCCGAAAAATTGGTGGCGTTTTCGAGCGGTTTGCTTGAAAGGTTAATTCCAATTCCAATGAGGGAATGATGGAGTGTTTGTTCGCTCCACGAATTTTCGATGAGTATTCCCCCGATTTTTTTTCCTTCAACAAAAATATCGTTGGGCCATTTGATGGAAACACGTGGAATGTTATGCTGAATAAGTGTTTTCGCCACTTGAAGTGAGGCCCATTTGCTTAGAAAAAAGATTTCTTCGGGCTTAAGAGGAATTTTTAAAATGATTGTCCCCAGGAAGGAACTGCCCGGTTCAGCCAGCCATTTGTTGTCACGCTGCCCCCTTCCTTCCGATTGAAAATCGGTAGTAATGGCAGTGCCACTTAGGGTTTCTGTCAGTTTTGCAATTGTGGAAGCATAGTTGTTTGTGCTGTCGAGCTGCTCGAAATGGTAATGTGGTGATTGTTCAAACATGGACTCTTTCAATGCAGAAAACTTAAAGTTTACAACGAAATTACGCCGTAGCGGAATACCTTTGCTACAGAAGACTAAAAAATGAAGAAAAAAGAAACGACGACAGGTAACGATGATGCATTGTTACTTTCAATTATTGAAGGAATTGAAGAAGTAAAAGGCCACGATATTAAGATTCTTGATTTGCGAAATATTGAAGCTGCGATAGCTGATTATTTCGTTGTGTGCACTGGAACAAGCACGACTCAAGTTGAAGCGATTGCTCGTAGTGCTGAGAATTTCACCAGAAAACAATTAGATGAGAGACCTCGCAGAGTAGAAGGTGTTCGCAACGCGCAATGGGTGTTGATGGATTATTTTTCTATTATTGTCCATGTGTTTAATGAACCTATGCGTGAGCACTATGACATTGAAGGCTTGTGGGCAGATGGAAATCTAATGGCGTTACCAAAAAGGGAAAAGCCAAAGGCAGAGCCAAAAGCGAAAGCTGAATCGAAAGTAAAAGCAGAGCCGAAAGCAAAAGCTCCTGCGAAACCGAAGGCAGAACCGAAAGTGAAGGCTGCTGCTAAACCGAAGGCAGAGCCAAAGCCGAAAGCAGAACCAAAAGCGAAAGCAGCTGCTAAACCGAAAGCAGAGCCCAAAGTGAAAGCAACGGTTAAACCCAAAGCAGCAGCAAAACCAAAAGTGGTAACCAAGAAAATAGCTAAGAAAAAAGATGAGTGAAGAGAATAATAAAAAGCCAGGAGGACCTAACAATCCGATGAAGGGTGGATTTAGTTTTTATTGGATCTACGCGGTTATAGCAATCGTGTTAATTGGATTAATGGTATTCAATGGCAGCTCAGATGGCTCTGAAACGAATTACGCTCAGGTGAAGTCATGGGCTGAAAGCAATTATATTGCTCGAGTTGAATACAACGGCTCAACGGGTAAAGTGTATTTAGATTCGCTTGGAAAGGCGAATTTGAAGGGACAATATCCAGAGCAAAAAGGAGTCATGGGTACCCGTCAGGGTAGTGACTTTTGGTTTAATATTCCTCCGAGTGAACATTTTATTGATGAGTTGCATGCGTTAGGTCCGGTCCATAATTTCGAAGTGAAATTCCAACCGCCAAATGAAACGGCTCAGAGCTTATTGTGGTGGTTAATTGCTTTGGGAGTAATGATTGCCGCTTGGACATTTATTATGCGTCGCATGGGCGGTGGCGGAGGCGGTGGTGGAGGCCAGATATTTAACATTGGAAAAAGCAAAGCACAGCTATTTGAAAAAGGTAAAGGAACCAATGTGACTTTCGCCGATGTAGCTGGATTAGAAGGAGCAAAAGAGGAAGTGGAAGAGATCGTGGATTTCTTGAAACATCCGAAGAAATATACTGAGTTAGGGGCTAAGATTCCGAAGGGCGCTTTATTGGTAGGACCTCCTGGAACAGGAAAGACCTTGTTGGCGAAAGCTGTTGCTGGTGAAGCACAAGTTCCTTTCTTCTCCTTGTCGGGTTCTGATTTTGTGGAAATGTTTGTGGGAGTTGGAGCGAGCCGTGTGCGTGATTTATTCCGTCAGGCGAAAGAGAAAGCACCTGCTATTATATTCATCGATGAGATTGATGCCATTGGTCGCGCAAGAAGCAAGAATGTAAACTTTGGTGGCAACGATGAGCGTGAGAATACATTGAATCAGTTGTTAACTGAAATGGATGGATTCGGCACGAATTCAGGAATTATTATTCTAGCAGCTACGAACCGCGCAGATATTTTAGACAAGGCCTTGATGCGCGCTGGTCGATTCGATCGTCAGATTTATGTAGATATGCCTGATGTGAAGGAACGTGTGCAGATCTTTAATGTTCACTTGAAGAATGTTAAAACAGATCCGGCCGTTGATGTTGATTTTTTAGCACGACAAACCCCAGGTTTTTCTGGTGCGGATATCGCGAACATCTGTAACGAAGCAGCGCTTATTGCAGCTCGTCACGGTGCAGCAACTGTAGAGCAAAAAGATTTCTTAGCAGCTGTAGACCGCATTATTGGTGGACTTGAGAAGAAGAATAAGATTATTACTCCAAATGAGAAGCGTGCGATTGCTTTCCACGAAGCTGGTCATGCGGTAACCTCTTGGTTATTGGAATACGCTTCTCCATTGGTTAAAGTAACGATTGTTCCGAGAGGAAGATCGTTGGGAGCTGCATGGTATTTACCAGAAGAAAGACAAATCACAACCACAGATCAGATTTTAGACGAGATGTGCGCAACCCTTGGTGGACGCGCTGCAGAGCAAGTGATCTTTGGAAAAATTTCTACGGGTGCTCTATCCGATTTGGAAAAAGTAACCAAGCAAGCTTACGCCATGGTTGGAATTTACGGTTTGAATGATCGCATTGGAAACTTGAGTTATTACGACTCATCCGGTGAGAATCAGTTTCAAAAACCATACAGTGATGAGACAGCTCGCACCATGGATGAAGAGGTTAGTAAATTGGTTGAAGCGGCTTATCAGCGTGCTATTCATTTGCTTTCTGAGAATCGTGAGAAATTAGAGGAATTGGCTCAGTTACTTCTGGAAAAAGAAGTGATTTTCAAAGAAGATTTGGAAAGAATTCTTGGAGTTAGGCCTTATGTTGATCGTCAAACGCAAATAGACGAGGCCGAAACAAGCGCTCAGATTGAAAAGGATCGGATTGATGCTGCTAATGAAGTTGTAGCTGAAGTTCCAGAGAATGCTAGTGCGAGTGAAGAAGAATCGAAGGAAGAGCAGGCGACAGATACAACTGAAACCTCAACAACTGAAGAGAATTAGGTGTGAGTAACATGTTATTAAGGACCTTAGTTGGACTTGTATTTACGTTAGTTGTGGTAGGCTCTGCTTTTGCAGGGCTTTTGCCTTTTTCGATATTGTTTGGTTTTTTTGCTGCAAAGGGTTTCCAGGAGTTCGTTCGTTTGGTAAATCCACAAATGAGACGCTTTCAAAGAAGAACTGGTTTGGGTTTGGCAATTGTATTTTATTTTACGTCGGCGTCTTCAATGGTTTATGGAACAGACTGGCGTTGGATTCTAATTGTACCTGTGCTGTGGTTGGTATTCATGTCAATTGAAATGATTAAAGTAAGTGCAAGTTTTATACTCGACACTTCTACCCTTTTAATGGGATTTATTTACACGGTTTTGCCATTTACTCTCTTGGTGTATTTTAGTCAAGTGAACGGCTCTTTTGACCCTCGTCTGCCATTCGGTTTCTTTTTAATTTTATGGGCCAATGATACTGGTGCCTATTTAGTTGGGAAGTTTTTTGGTAAGTATAAATTACTGGAAGCCGTCTCTCCGAAAAAGACATGGGAAGGATTGATTGGAGGGGCAACAAGCGCTATTGTATTGGGTTATTTTTTGTTTTCGTTAATGCCTTCAACTTTTCCACGATTTGATTGGGTAATTATAGCCATTATTGTTGCTGTGTTTGCCAATGTTGGAGACCTCATTGAGTCACAAATTAAACGAATCAAAGGTGTTAAGGATTCTGGAAAATTGTTGCCGGGTCATGGTGGTGTTTTAGACCGATTTGATGGCCTGCTTATAGCTTTGCCGTTAGTAATTATTTATCTGATAATATTTTAATATGACTATACACAAGGAAGGATTTAAAATTTTAGGTGGAACGTTGTTAATGTCTACGATACTTGTAGGATGCGCTTTTTTATTGTTTGAGTCACCGCTAATATGGGTGCTAACTGCTATTGCGAGCGGAATAATATTCTTGCTTTTTTTACAATTCTTCCGCTTGCCATATCGTTTGAATAGGGCCAATGAAAATGAATTGGTTGCTCCTTGCGACGGCAAAGTTGTGGTGATCGAAGAGGTGGAAGAACCAGAGTATTTCCAAGGGAAGCGAATTCAAGTCTCTATTTTCATGTCGCCATTGAATGTTCATGCGAATTGGACACCTTGTTCAGGAGAAGTAAAGTACTTCAAATATCATCCGGGTTTATTTTTAGTAGCGTGGCACCCGAAGAGTAGCACCGAGAATGAGCGTACAACTGTTGTTGTTGAGCATGCCCCTGGAAAGGATGTTCTTTTGCGCCAAGTGGCAGGAGCTGTAGCTAGACGCATTGTTTGGTATGTAAATGCTGGGGATAAATTGAATACAAACGATCAGTTTGGTTTTATCAAATTCGGAAGTCGTGTTGATTTGTATTTCCCATTAGGAACTGAGATTGTCGCGAACATAGACGATGTTACGAAAGGAAATGAAACGGTGATCGCTCGTTGGAAATAATCTCACGAAGGAATTTAGTGAGAAAAAAAAAGGTCTGAATAATTCAGACCTTTTTTAATGATAGATTTTTTCTTAGTTGTTTGGAGCACCGCCTTGTTCTTTCACTGGCGCACCGCCTGGAGTTCCAGGAGCTGGAGCGTTTGGATCCGCCTCAACATTTCCTTTGATACGAACAACTTTAACAGGCTCATTTACCGCGTTAGAGTTGATGGTAACTGATTTGTTAATAGGGCCAGGACGCTTAGTGTCGTATTTCACCGCAATGATTGATGAACCACCGGGTAAGATAGGGGTAGTGTCGCAAGTTGGGACTGTACATCCGCAAGAACCTTTACACTTACTCAAAGTCAATGGCTCAGTTCCTGAGTTCGTTACTTTGAATTCACATGCTCCGTTTCCACCGAAAGCAACTGTACCATAATCATGTACTTCTTTGTCAACAGTGATTGCTGGACCGGTTACCAACTGTGTTTGCGCATTTGCAGAGATTCCAAATCCGATTGCAATAGCTAAAGAGAGAATTACTTTTTTCATATTGAAGTTTTTATTAGTTTGAGTTATTCGATGACTTCACCTTTAATGGTTAATACGGTAGGTTTTGCTTCTGGATTGTTCCAATTCACCATAACTGTTTTTGTGAAAGGACCCATTCTGTTTGTATCGTAGTGAACGGTGATTGCAACAGTTTTACCTGGTTCAATTGTGGTGTTTGGATCGCACTTCGGTGTTGTACATCCACAAGATCCTTGGCAAGAACTGATAATTAAGTTTTGATCTCCAGTATTTGATAATTCGAATGTGCAATTTCCGTCAGCACCTTTTTTCACTTGACCGTAATTGTGTTCTAATTCGTTTGGAGTTAACATCGGTGCTCCGAAAGTTGTGATTTTTCCGGGCTGCGCTTCAGCACATCCAGCAAGACCAAAGAAGAAGGCCACTGCAGCAAAAAGGGTAAAATTGATTTTCATATTATTGATTGTTAGTTTTCAAATATCGGTCAGAATTTTTAAAGTCGCTAATGGTTAACCAAAAGCGTGCCACTTCGGAGTATATTATTGGAGGATTCTGAAATAGTATAAATTCCGTTAGAGAAATTAGTCGTATCGATGATTCTGACTTTACCTTTTCCTAATTCACGGAAGATAAGCCTTCCTTGGGTGTCTCTTATTTCAATAGTGCTGGCTGGCAATAACCCAGAAACATTAAGCACGTCTCTCGTTGGATTTGGGAAAAGTTTGAAAGAAGTATTTATCTCTTCAGTAACTGTAAGAACGAATGAATTAGCGGTGCAGCCAAATTCGTTCATGTAATCGCAAGAAAAGAATTGTCCAAGTGAATCTGGAATACTTAATAAGGAATCAACTAGCAGTGTTCCGTCAATGATCCAATTTACATTGTCTTGATTAGCACAGTTGGTGCAAGTGACAAATCCATTTTCAATAACCAATGCAGGTGAGGTTCCTCCGTTTACGATCAGGTTAGAGGCAGGACTGTTAACACTTGTATTGCCCAGTGTGCAGGTTAGGTAGGGCGAGTAGGTATTCGGAGTGGTGTAATTGAAGTTATAGGATTCGAGATAGGAGAGTGGAATATTTCCGTTCCCGTTGCCAAGGAAGAGTTCGCATGAAAGCCCTGTAATGTCATCTGTTGCGTTTACGAAAGAGGCTTGCAAAGGGGCACATCCTTCGCTTGGCGTATAGTTTAGTACTGGTTGAATGACTAGAATGGGTTGCGATATCTGTGACAAGCATCCTTGGGTTGAAGTTGATTGCGCGGTGTAATAACCATTTTCATAAATTCCATTTTGCAACGTGCTTACCACATTACTGCCTGTAGCGAATGCTGCATTATCTAGGAAATATTGAGTGGTAAGTCCTGCACAGTTCGAGCACAAAACTGCACCGTAAGCCGAAGTCAGTTGTGGAGTAGGTGCGTTTGGAAATACAGTGACAATGGGACCACTGGCAGTAAAAGTTGCGCCATCGAGTGTGCATGCAATTGACGTCGTATAAGCCCCGTCTATGGAGTAGCTCAACGTATTGGAATTATTTAGCCCGTATTCTATTCCGTTGGTCTGAAGAACGCAAGTCATACCATCAAACGAAGGTGTTGTGTTGGTTGCTTGAACGCTTAACGGTCCGCACCCTTGGTTAGAACTAAGGGTAAACGAAGGGAAGATTTGAAGAAGACTATCAGTGTTTACTGCGCAACCGAATTCGTTGGTTATGGTTCCGAAGAAATAACCACTTAGACTGCTTGTTCCAATATTCAAAGGATTGGTGTTTATGTTCAAGCTTGTGCCATTGAGAGTCCAGACAATTGAATTGTTCGCTGGTAAATTGTTTGCCGATATAAATCCAGCATTGTAGCTCAAGGAGCTAGTCATAGGATCGGGGAAAACCGTAATAACAGCATTGCTGAACGTACCCGAAACACTTCCAACTGAACATGTCATTTCCGGAGCGTAATTCCCCGCGTCGTTGTAATTCAATTGAGCCGTTGAATTGAATGGAATGTTTGCTGAACCAATTCCGTCTGCAAGGCTGCAGATCATTCCGTCAACCGGATCAGTGGTGTTGGAAAGCACGGCTTCCAAAGGACCGCAACCTTCTCCAACAACAACACTGTAATTCGGTTGAATGACAAGCAAAGGTGTGCTTGTTGATGCGCAGCCGTTAACATCTGTATAGGTAGCAGCGTAGTAGCCATTGTCGTACACTCCATTTATAAAAGTTGAAATGGAGTTTGTTGAAGCATTCAAGTTGTTCCCATCTAAGCTCCATGAAACGTTATAATCAAGACTGTTGTTTGTTGCAGTCACTTGTCCATAGGTTGAAGTTAAGGCAGGTGCAGTTGGATTGCTAAACACGGTAAT
>JBEIFO010000048.1:0-10385 GCA_040382375.1 Crocinitomicaceae bacterium | reverse complement strand
GCATGCAAGACTTCGCGAATGCGCTCTAGACTTGCCATTCCCTTATTTACCTTGAATATCGCATCGCTGAATTGTTTCGCGGGTTGAATAATTTGAGAGAAGACAACCAAATATCCGATGAGCAATTCGCCACTTATTTCACCACTGAAAACAATTGTTCCTCCAACATACAACAGCACACTAATAACCATGAGAGAAATAAATTCCGACATGGGCGAAGCCAAATATTCGCGCTTGTACAACTTGTGCATGAGACGAGAATATCCTTCGTTCGTCTCATCAAACTTCTTTTCGAAATGATCTTCGGCATTAAAAACTTTAATGACACGAATACCAGTCAAACTCTCATCGAGCAGCGCAATCAAATCTCCAAGATTAGATTTGCTGCGCTTAGCGGCGTTCTTCAAACTCTTCGCAATGCGCGAGATTAAGTATCCGCTTACTGGAAGGAATATGAACGCGAACAACGTGAGCTTCCAGCTCATTAATAATAATGTAATGAGCGAGAAGAAAATCATTACGGGTGACTTTAACAACGCTTCCAACGCACCAATGACAGAGAACTCTATCTCGTTCAAGTCGTTAGTCATGCGTGAAATCAAATCGCCTTTTCTTTCATTCGAAAAGAACGCCAATTGAAGTCGAAGAACTTTTTGATACATCTTCTTCCGAAGATCTCTTGAAACACCTGTTCGAATTCTAGCTATACTCAAAAGCGAAATGTAATTCACGGTGTTCTTCAGCAAAGCGAGAACAACAATGAACAAACACATCAACAGAAGAACATGAGGCTTTCCATGCTCGAGGATGGAACCATTCAACTGATCTTTAAACTGATCCCACAAACCTTTGGCTTGAGAAATCGGTGCACTTCCACCTTGATTCACATCGAACAACACATACAAAAACGGAACAACGCTCAAGAAGGTGAACAACGAAAAAATAGCGTTGAGTATGTTGAAGAAAAAATTCCACACCAGCGATCCTTTGTAGTCGCCTAGCAATGAGAATATGGCGCGGAATGACTTCATTCGTGGTCAGACATTAAGTCTATTCCGGTATAATTTTCAGGACGTATCTTTTTCAATTCAGCTTTTATCGCATCGGATACTTCCAACACATCAATGAAGGCGTGAATGTCAGATTCTTCAACGCGATCTTTTCCGCGCGTTAAATTCTTCAGTGCCTCGTAAGGTGCTTCGTATCCTTCCCTGCGAAGAACAGTCTGAATTCCTTCCGCAACTACCGCCCAGTTGTTTTCAAGATCGAGGGCAATCTTCGCTTCGTTCAATTTCAATTTACCCAATCCCTTCAATATAGAATTCAAAGCAATAACTGTGTGTGCCATAGGCACTCCCACGTTGCGAAGAACAGTGCTGTCGGTTAGATCGCGCTGAAGTCTGCTAACAGGAAGCTTTGCAGCCAAGTGTTCAAACAAAGCATTCGCAATTCCTAAATTTCCCTCGGCGTTTTCAAAGTCAATCGGATTCACTTTGTGCGGCATGGCAGAAGAACCCACTTCACCTTCTTTAACAATCTGACGGAAGTAATCCATGCTGATGTACGACCAAATATCTCGAGACAAATCCATAAGGATTGTATTCAATCTTTTCAATCCATCGAACGACGCGGCCATGTGGTCGTAGTGTTCAATTTGTGTGGTGTATTGCGAGCGCGACAAGCGAAGCTTTTCACCCAAAAACTCATTGGCGAATTCCACCCAATCAATTTCCGGATAAGCGACATGATGTGCGTTGAAGTTTCCTGTAGCTCCGCCGAATTTCGCGGCAACCGGAATGTTTTCCAATTGCTGCAACTGCTCTTCCAATCGTTCAACGAAAACAAAAAACTCTTTTCCTAGGCGAGTTGGAGAAGCTGGCTGACCGTGGGTTCTAGCCAACATGGGAACGTCTTTCCATTCCTTACTTCTTTCGGCTAAGTGATGCATCACCTCGTCAATTTTTGGAATGTAAACATTCTCTAACGAGTCGCGGAACGAAGCCGGAATAGCCGTGTTATTGATATCCTGAGAAGTCAAGCCGAAGTGAACGAATTCCTTCACCGCGCCCAACTGCATTTCATCCATTTTATGCTTAATGAAATACTCAACAGCCTTCACGTCGTGATTTGTAATCTTCTCTTTGTCCTTGATCCACTGCGCATCTTCTTCCGAGAAGTTCGCACAGATATCGCGCAAGTGAACGAACGTATCTTTAGAAACGCTTGTCAATTGTGGAAGGGGAAGTTCGCAAAGTGCAATGAAGTATTCCACTTCCACCCAAACTCTGTATTTGATGAGGGCGAATTCTGAAAAGTATTGTTGCAGGTCTTCGGTCTGACGGCGGTATCTGCCATCGATAGGAGAAATACTGAATAACGACGAATGGTCCATGTTTAATTTCTAAGGGGCAAAGGTACAAATGGAACGCGAGACAATCGCTATTACATTTGCACCATGAAACTACATGTTATAGACACTGGATTTTTCAAGTTAGACGGCGGCGCCATGTTCGGCGTTGTGCCGAAACAGCTGTGGCAGAAGACCAATCCGGCCGACGAGATGAACCTTTGCACCTGGGCCATGCGTTGTTTGTTGGTGGAAGACGGAAATCGTCTTACGCTTATAGACACCGGCATTGGCGGCAAGCAAAGTGAAAAGTTCTTTTCGCACTATCACTTGCAAGATACCCTTACCATTGACCAATCGCTTGCCCTCAAAGGTTTTCATAGAAACGACATTACCGATGTGCTGCTCACGCATTTGCACTTCGATCATTGTGGCGGAAGCATTGAATACAATTCCACCCGCGAACATTTTCAGCCTGCCTTTCCGAACGCAAAGTTCTGGAGCAACGAAAACCACTGGAAGTGGGCCACAGAGCCTAATCCACGAGAGAAAGCCAGTTTCCTTTCCGATAATATTTTACCGATTCAACAAAGCGGACAATTGAATTTCATTGAACGCGTGAACAACATATCGCCCACTCCGCTTGGCTTCGACGTGCTATTTGTAGACGGACACACAGACAGCATGATGCTCCCTCAGATTTCATACATGGGAAAAACGGTGGTCTTCATGGCCGATCTTCTCCCCTCTGCCGGACACATTCCCCTGGCCTATGTGATGGGCTACGATACGCGTCCGCTTCTAACCCTAACAGAAAAAGAGCTCTTCCTGAACACCGCTGCCGACAACGGTTACGTTCTCTTCTTCGAACACGACAGCGTGAATGAATGTTGCACGTTGCAGCATACGGAGAAAGGCGTTCGGGTAAAAGAAGCGGGAAGATTTACAGACTTCTTTTGAACTACGTAATTGGAAAACCGGAGGTTTTATTCCTACTTCGTAATGGGAAAACCGAAGGTTTTATTCCTACTTCGTAATGGGAAAACCGAAGGTTTTATTCCTACTACGTAATTGGAAATCCTTCGGATTTATTCCTACTTCGTAATTCCTATTTCATAATTCCTACTTCGTACTTGGAATTAGTGTTTTTGATAAACCGTCGAAGACATTCGCCGCAGGCATTCGTTGAAAACATTCGCCCGTAGGGCATTCTTCCCTCTCTTACCTTCTCTTAACCTCTCTTAACTTTTGATATTTCTATTTCGTAATTTGAACTAGGTTGCTATCTCTCCCGATAGCTATCGCGAGAAGTTTTGATCGCAAAGCGATTGATTGCAAAGCAATTGATCACGAAGTGAGTTATTAGTCTCTCTTAATCATCAAATCACTTTCAATCTGCTGTTCTTCATTCACGTGAAGTGTATAGAAATAAGTTCCGTCGGACAATTCCGAAGCGTTCCAATTATTGAGATAAGGAGAAGCTTCGAAAACCTTTGTTCCCCATCGGTTAAAGACTTCCAATCTGTTGCTCGAATAAAATTCCAAGTATTGGAATTCAAGAACGTCATTGAAATTATCTCCGTTGGGAGTGATAATGTTTATGGGAGTTATTGTAGCGGGAACTACCTGAAAATCTTGACAATACTCGACTGTGCAATTGGCATCTGTTGTTGTTGTTAGACAAACATTGTAAACGCCAGGAACAGGATAGGAATAAACTACCGAAGAACCCGAGCTTGAATTTCCGTCTCCAAAATCCCATACCGATCCTACAATATTCGAGACGTAGGCATTCGACACATCGGTGAACTGCACGTCATTGTAAACCACTACCGGATTCGGATTAGCCAAATAGCTCGCATCAATTGTCGGTTGAACATTCACCAAATATTGAATTGTATCTGAGAAACACCCATTCAGTTCGGCAAAGGCGCTGTATGAAACATCAACACTCGTTGTGTCGGAAACAAAGAACTGAGAAGTGAAAGAACTGTTCCCCACTTGTCCATTTCCTGCCCAGGTAATCGTTGCATTAGGCAGACAAGATTGCACTGTGACATCAAAGGGTTCATTGTTGCATACGACTATGTTAGCAGGTGAAAACGACACATCCGGAGCCGGTTTTCTATTTAGAACCGCCGGGGTAATTCCTATCAACTGCGCGCCACAAGCATCGAGCACCAAGGGAATTGGAATGTCTAGCGTTGGATCTGTGTTGCAGTAATCTGGACAGTTCGGTATGCTCAATTGCAATTGTTTCGAAGAGTTTCCAATGTTACAAGGTTGGGCTGTGCCCGTTACAACGCTTCCAGTCATCCACGGATGGGTTATGGTATACGGAGGAACGCCGTACTTCATGCGAATCGTTCCTGTTACTTCGCAGTTGCTCGTGCACGTCACTGTGCTAGGCACAGACCATTCACTGCCGAATGTTTCAACGGTATGTCCTTCTATATATGCCGTGAACGGCCAAAGTGAAAACTGATCGTAGTAGATGTAATTGATATTGCAGCCATCGTTTATGAAGGTTCGTCCAAGGTGCATGCGCAAATAAAAATTCTGATCGGCGCATGTTGGAACATAGCAACACATCAACGGATTGCGCATGTCGTAGTCTACAAGATAAGCTGTCCCAGCCAAATTCGCATTCGCACCTGTTACGGTGAATTCAGTTGTTTGTCCACATTCAGTGCTGAAATACATAGACCCATCAGACATCCATGCTGCGGTAAAAGGGTCAGCATAATAACTCGCTTGAACCAACAGTCCTGTCACGGTCACTCCGCCAGGAACGTTTACTTGTATGCTGTCTACATTGTATTGCGGCATAAAGCACGAAGGCATGTATCCACCATTCCAAACAGAAATTGGACCTGTAACGAGAGGATCAATTTCCACAGGGTAAGATCTTGAAGGATCTATTAACCATTGTTCCTCAATGTGAATATTGACGTGTATTCTATTGTTCTGAATGGGGCTAAACGAATAACTCGCCAGAAAGAACTCCTTTTGGTCGTCAATACAAATAGCGCCGCCTAACGTAGAAATAACTTCATTTTTTTCATTGAGAATTTCAACGCTTCCCTTCCACAATCCGTTTATCCATTTTCCTTTTTCTGAATTGAAATTCAATTTGGAACCGTTCGGAACAATCAATTCCTCATTCACCACGTATTCGCCTTTTGCGCACTCAGGAGAATTCTGAATGAAAAGCGAAGACTTCACGGCGTTGTTTCGAACATCTATTTTTTGAAGGAAACCATCCGCGCTGTATTCCAAAACGCCATCTTTTCCTACTAAATTATCTAGGTTGAAATTCTTCTCGAATAAGCTTGGCCTGTAGGAAACAGACTCGGTACTATTCGCGTTCAGTTCAATGAAACCCTCCTTGGAAATTACAATGGGGAGCTGTTGCTCACTGAAAGAAATTGAATTTTCATTTCGTTGAAACGATCTTGTTATGGGCATCCACTCTCCATTCTCATTTTTGAAATGTATGGGACTGAATGAATTTTGGGTAATTACTCTTCCGTCGGGAAATTTAAATACAGCGGACCTCTCTTTACGCGAATGAAGATCTTCTTCGGCCTGAGATAAATCTATTTTGGAACCACTACCCAAGTTGGTATTTTGATAAAGACTTTTCTGCGCCTGGACAGAAAGTGTCAAGCACAAAAGAAACAAAAAGAGAATTTGTGGCTTTTTCATAATTAGTTAAGGTTGAATAAAGGTATTCAATTTTCACTAAAAACTCAAGACTTATTTATTCGGAATGGGTTCGTTCCCCTCTGCAACGATTCGAATGTTTTCCAAAACCTGCTTCATGTATTTCTTCCAAAAAAGATGAGTGAACATCCGGTTAAGTGGATACAAAAAAGGTGTTTTGAAATGCTGCGTGTACGTGTAATCGATTTGAATTGTATTTGGCGATAGTTCTGTGGTTCGCCATTCGCCTTCAAATTTGTAAAAGCCGAGCATCCAACTCTGAAAATCGCTGACTTCAATTTTCCAATATTCATTTTCAATGCGCTCAAGAACCTTGTCCATAGAGGCGTATCCAGCTTTTGATGCAATGGATTTAGTGGCATACACTTTCTTTGTTGAACCGGGAACTCCCCAACCTTCATCGTCTGAGGAATGTGTAATGGCGGGCATTACTCCCATGCCCGTATGAACTCTTGAAACATCTATAAGCATAGGTGTTTTAAATGCTCGTTCCAGCGAACAACGATAGATTGTAGAAACTGAAACTCGAGTATACATAGATTGTTTATTAGACCAGGCGAATGTAGGTGAGAACAGTAAAAAACGTTCGACTGGTTCACAATTAACATTGTGTTTACTTTGAAAAGTTATATTCTCGGCAATGAGTAACGAAAATCAAGATCTTTCTTACATCCGAAAAGGGCTAACGAAAAAGCAAGAACAAGCACCGACCAAGATTTCAATAATGACATCATAATATCTTTTTTTTGCAAACATAACCATCTTCCCTATTCGCACCCCAAGTCCAATGATTTTTCGACCCTATACATCATCTGATTCCATGACAATATGGGCTTTATGAAAGAACTGCGTAATTGGAACTACGTTGTTTGAAACACTAATTTCACTTACATTTTGTCATAGTCCTAATTTCATACTGACAAAAAATAAACACCTTGTCAGGTATTCTACTCTTGTAATTTAAACTAGTGAATGGATTGATTCGTCATGTAACACAAGGCGTACAGAAGATTCTATTCTTCATACTGAAAAAATTACAAGCTTGTTAAAACTATTACTTGTCCGTTTCGGGATAGAGTTTTGTCCAAGCAAATGAAACAATTAAATTTTTAACAATGAACACAGAAACAGTAAACCAAATTAAGACATACGATTTTTATCGTATTGAAAACACCACCGTGTTGAATGGCATTCCTATCCTCGGAATGTTCGGAGCAAGAAGAGACCGCTGGTACATAGACCTTCCTGAATGGATGGGGCCACGTGCTAATTTAGAAATGGTACTGGGTGCAGATGTTATGCTTGACGTGCTTTCCACCGGAAATGAACGCGTGAATGTCACCTTTTCAAATCACGCAACAACTGAATTTGAAGCTGAATTGAAATTGACTCACTTATTGAATGGTGACTATATCGTAACCGATTTAACCAATCAGTACGAAACTGTTCCAACTAAAATCTGGTTATGTGGGGTAACTCAATTTGTCTTTCAAAGTGATTATCCACAAGAGATTTATGTAAGGAGGAACGTCACTGCTGCATAAAAATATAATCAGCAAAACCCTTTCTGAAAAGAGGGGGTTTTGTTTTTAACTTCACGTTTGAATAAACTTAAAACCAAAGGCACATAAAACTAAAAATATTTGATGGACTTACTGGATAAATACAACCTCGAACGTTTCGTTTTGGCGCATACCAATGAGCACAAAACATATTCCGCAGCTCTAAATGAAATTAAATCTGGACAAAAAACAACACATTGGATTTGGTACATTTTCCCTCAAGCCAAAGGACTTGGCAGTAGCACAAAATCTGAATTCTATGGAATTACTTGTAAAGAAGAAGCTCTTCAATATTTGAATCACCCGCTGCTTGGTTTTCGTTTAAGAGAAGCTACCGAAGCCTTTTCAAATCACGATCATAAAGATGCTTACCTCATTTTCAACAGCGACGCTAAAAAAGTTCGCAGCTGTATGGAGCTGTTTGCATCTGTTGATGATTCTGAAGAGCAATTGTTTCAGCGAGTTCTCGCTGACTTCAGGTTTTAACTCGACATAAATTCGAGTTAAAGATGAAACGCTGCTAGATGATTTTACTTACTCTCCTTTAGCGACCTCTTCTTTACATAATTCCAACTCAATTGAAGAGTTACATCCATAGCGTTCGTGCTATTCTTTAAAACGATCTGACTATCTTTCTTATAATCTAAAAGATTAAGATCAAACCCTCCCATCCACTCATCTGAACTCAGATCATCGTAATCGTAAACGTCTACACGATAAGCTGCGTTTAAGTCTGAAATTAAAATCGGCGTGTTTCTCTTAAAGCGATAAGTATTCTTCGAAGAAGCGTCGTCGTAAACCTCGCTTGAATATACTGTTTGTCCAGTAGATATGTTTTTTATTTTCACTTGAACATCTCCTAAGCCACTGCCAAACGGATCCCATGAAACATTACTCGGAGACGACGGCTGCACATGCTCCAATTGAAGTTCGCTTATTTCAACAGAATTAAGCACTTTGCCCATTTTACACGACGTAAGAAGCATAACCGCAGTGAATACGAATAATGTGTTTTTCATTTGATTCAAGTTAAATTAATTGAGATTATTGTATAAATATAGATTATTATTCGAGGCTCTACGCCCGTTGTAGCGAAGATTATTCATATTTACATATTTCAGAAAATAAATATAACATTATTATGATACAATTCGAAACAAGCAATAGACCAAACGAAAAAAAGACCGCTTTGTAAGACGAAGACATTCTTTTAAAAGAATCATTCACATCATACAAACTATTAAAAAATCATGAACTCATTGGTAATCTTCAATAGCATTCGCTATAAGGGCATTCGTGCAACGCACATCAGTTGCTTCGCAATCAATCCTTCAAAAACCCAAACTTCCCTGCGTTGTAATCCTCAATGGCTTCGCGAATCTCTTGTTCGGTGTTCATTACGAACGGACCATAAGCCACGAAGGGTTCATTCAAGGGTTCGCCGCTGAGGACAAGCATGATTGATTTTTTCTTTGCTGAAATGTGTATCGCTCCTGCTTCATTCTTGAACTGCAAGTAATGATTCTCTGTCACCGAAGTTCCATTCACTTCCAACTCGCCGTCTACCAACAACAATCCTGAATTGTAATTCGCAGGTAATTCGAAATCTACAAACCCACCTTCGTTCAAATGCACATCGTACATGTGAATGGGTGAAAAGGTTGAAGCAATTCCGTTCACGCCTTTGTACTCTCCAGAAACTACATGCACTTCACCTCCGTTGTTCGCCAACGAAAATTTCGGTTTATCTGAATGAACAATGCTCTGGTATTTCGCTGGAGCAAACTTGTGTTTCTTCGGGAGATTAATCCACAACTGAATCATTTCAAATGCTCCTCCAGAACGATTGAACGTTTGCTCGTGATATTCTTTGTGAAGCACTCCACCTCCTGCTGTCATCCATTGAATATCTCCGGGACCAATAATTCCGTGATTGCCCTTGCTGTCATGATGCTCAACCGATCCTTTGTAAGCAAAGGTGACTGTCTCAATTCCTCTGTGCGGATGAACACCCACACCTTGTGAAATTTCCGAAGGAGGAAAATCAACTTCCGCATTGAAGTCTAACAAAAAGAATGGCGACATGCGTTCTTCGAATCCCTTTCCATTCGGATAAAAATTCATGACCTTGAATCCATTTCCTACCATGTGTCGGTTAGTCGGAGAGAACACTCCTTCGACTCCTCTTAATCCAGAAGTCTCATTCTGTTTCCCATTCTCACTCTTTCCATCTACCCCACTAATCTTCGAAACAAAAAAAGCACCTACTGCCGCGAGCGCTGTGCTGACGATGAATTTCTTTCTGTCCATTTTCTTTGAGTTTGAGCGAAAATAACACGAAATGGAAAACCTTCGGTCTTATTCCTACTACGTAATTGGAAAATCGAAGATTTTATTCCAACTAAGTAATTCCTATTTCATAATTCCTACTGAGTAATAAAAAAAAGTCGAAGACATTCGCAAAGCATTCGCCGAAGGCATTCGTTGAAAACATTCGTTGCTCAGCAACATTCGCCCTTCGGACATTTGGCATAAACTCGCATAACATCATCCATTTTTTTCCAAATTGAATTCGTAATTTTACACCATGCCAATCGCATCTGAAATAGCTCAAAAAATGCCTCAAGTATATGACCTACTCGAAAAATTCGAGGTAAGCGACGCTTGGGTGTTTGGTTCTGCCCAATCGGAAAAATTCACAAAGAATAGTGATGTCGATATTATGGTTCAGTTCAAAGAGAAACTGACTC
>JBEIFO010000047.1:0-10693 GCA_040382375.1 Crocinitomicaceae bacterium | reverse complement strand
TTGGGCACTCATAACATTTGAAAGAACTGTGACTTCATTTTCAAACGGAGTCACCTGCAAGTCTTCGTTTTTATACGAGACTCCCGCCAGAAACCTTCCAGCCGGATTGCTCATGACGTTCAATCCGAAGGAATAATTGAATGTATGATTTTCGTAATTGGTGAATTCAGCGCGTGCACCGAACCCCACATGAAAATTTCTTTTTGAAGTATACGAGTGCGTTGCAAACTGAATAGCCGCCGCGTTGAACGCGTTTGCGTTGTTGTAAAGGTCTATTCCCACCGCAGAATAAATTCGATCTAAATTCATCTGACCTTGAAATCCGCCTGCACCGTTGGTTTGACGATAGATTCCTGCTTTGTTATAGTCTAAAGGAGAGACCACAAAAGACGGATTCTCTGAACCCAAATAAGCCATGGGATTCAATTGTCTAAATTGAGTCCATGCCAGCGAAGCATTCAAAAAAAGTATGAAGAACAATATCCGTTTCACTTCAACGAATATACTGCGTTAAACGATGAGCGGCATCTAGAATATCGGCATCTTCTTTCGCGAAACAGAAACGCAAACGCTTCTCGGGGCTTCCGTTTTCATAGAAAGGAGAAAGCGGAATGCTGGTCACCTTCGCTTCTTTGTTTAAACGCACGGCAAAATCGAAATCTGATTCATCTGAAATAGCGCTGTAATCGAGCACTTGAAAATAAGTTCCTGCACAAGGCAAAACTTTCCAAGGACTTCCCGCTAGTGCGTCCATAAATAAATTTCTTTTTCGCTCGTACATGCGCGAAATTTCAGAATAGTCCACTGTCTTCATGTATTCCGCAATGGCTATTTGAAACGGAGCGTTGCAGGTAAAAACGTTAAATTGATGTTGCTTTCGAAATTCAACCATCCACTTCGCATCGCATACAGCATAGCAAAATTTCCAACCGGTTCCGTGAAACGTCTTCCCGAAGGAATACACCAACATCATGCGTTCGCGCAGTTCAGGGAATTGTGCCAAACTCTCGTGCCTTCTTCCATCGAACACAATGTGTTCATACACTTCATCGGAAATAATAAAAATATCGGTATCGCGAACAACCTCTAAAAGTTTGTGCGCATCGTCTAACGAATTCACAGCACCGGTCGGATTGTGCGGCGTGTTAATGAGCATGAGTTTCGTGCGATCGTTGATTGCAGCTTTCACCTTCTCCCATGGAATGTGAAAGTCTTCTCCTTCCAATTCAATCCAGATCACCTTCCCACCATTCAACTCTACCGCTGGGGCATAACAGTCGTATGCCGGCGCGAAAAGAATGACTTCATCTCCAGGGAAAATCAATGTTGAAATAGCAGTGAAAATGGCTTGTGAAGCGCCCGCTGTGATGTTCACTTCCGAATTCCAATCGTAGCTGCATCCGTGCTTCGCGTTCAACTGTTCCGTAATAATCTGACGAAGAACAGGCATGCCCGGCATGGGGGCATACTGGTTGAATCCGTCTTTCATGGCCTTGGTCACCAAATCAATTAAACGATCGTCTATTGGAAATCCTGGGAATCCTTGTCCCAAGTTCAATGCGCCTTCTTGCACAGCAAGGGCCGACATGGTTGTAAATATGGTTGTCCCAACGTTTGGTAATTTCGATTTCATGGAACGAAGATAAAGACGAGAAACACATTTCGAGCTTGACATAAATACGAATAAGTGTTTCTTGACTTTCTACATAAATGGAAATAGGTTTGACCTTGGATTTTTATGAAGAATTACTGCAAAAAAATAAACGATCTATTCAAAATTCATACTTCAAGCCGTCATTCATATTCTCAGATAAACTTTTAAGTAATAATATGAAAATCTATATTTGCACCAAATCAATTATACTTCACTATGCGAATCAGTCAATTTAAATCAGGGAAATATATTCAGCGCATCCAATACAAAAGTTTCGAACCAACATTGATAAATCAATCGTGGAATTTAGATAACCCTGAATTGACCTTACTTCTTAGCCGAGCGGATCAAAAATTAGGGGAGCTCAATGCCTTCAGTCAACTTGTGCCTGACATTGACTTTTTCATCAAAATGCATGTGCTTAAAGAAGGGACAAAGAGCAGTAGAATTGAAGGAACTCAAACAAACATTGACGATGCCCTAATGGCGAAAAATTTGATTACCCCCGATAAAAAAGATGATTGGCAAGAGGTTCAAAATTATGTGAGAGCTATGAATGAATCTATACACGAACTTTCGAAATTACCACTAAGTAATCGGCTATTAAAAAAAGCACATGGAACCCTGCTGAGAGGAGTCAGAGGAAATCATAAGCAGCCCGGGAAATTCAGAACAAGCCAAAACTGGATTGGAGGAAGTAATTTAAATGATGCCAAATTTATTCCGCCGCATCAGTTTGGAATACTTGACTACATGTCAGACCTTGAAAAATTTATACATAGCGATAATACAAATCTACCTCCGCTTGTTAAAATCGGGATAATGCACTACCAATTTGAAACCATACATCCATTCCTCGATGGCAATGGACGCATAGGCCGCTTAATGATAACTTTATATCTTGTGAATTCTGGATTACTTGCTAAACCGACTCTTTACCTTTCAGATTTCTTTGAAAAAAACAGAGAATTATATTACGACAATCTAACAAACGTCAGAACTAAGAACGACCTCAATCAATGGCTGAAATTTTTCTTGGAAGGTGTCAGACTTACTGCTTTGAATTCAATCGAAACCTTCAAAGAAATAATTGAATTGCGTGCCTTATCAGAAGCTAAAATCATCTCGCTTGGCAAGAAACAAATGTTAGCCAAGAAATTATTAGAATATCTATACAGTCAACCCATTACAGATATGCAAGCTACTGCAAAAGCGCTAGAAATTAGTATCCCAACGGCCGCGCGGCTTTTAAATGATATGGTTAAACTTGAAATTCTTAATGAAATCACTGGTTTCAAACGAAATCGAATATTTACCTTCGAGAAATATCTAGATCTTTTTAGATAATATAACTTTAAAGCCATTAAGACTATAACTATCAAAGTGAAAAATAATCTATTCCTGTTTCTTCTTCTCGCACTGCCCTCAGCGCTTTGCGCACAAGAGATCCCCACTGCGCCCGGATATGCGAGTAAAATATCTGGAGAAGAAATTAAATATTTCTCACCCTTGCACGAATTCGCGAATACTGCGTTGCTCACACGTGCGAATGGCAAATCGCCTATTTCTCTTCAACTTGAAAGTGAAGAATCTGAAAGTGAACTTCGAACGTTTGAACTACTTATTGGACATTCAACAGGCACGAGCAGCGGCGAGCGTGAATTCATTTTTTCTATTGATGGAAAAGAACTTTTTCATTTTACTACTTCACCGAAAGAACCGCTTGGAACCGTTAAAGCAGGAAGAAGCGATGACGACATTGCTTTTGAATTCCGAACGTTGGAACAAGACATTAATAAAGACGCTTTCGGATTTCTTCGAATAGAAATACCAGACAGACTGCTTAACAAAGGTGAGCTTACTGTTGTTGGTGTTAACGCTGAAAGTCGCGATTGGCTTATGGTGTTCGAGTACAAGCGTTCACTGAAAATTATTACCACACCCACGCAATTGGTGCTTCGAAAAAACAACAAATTGCAACTAAACATTGCAGTAGACTATCCCCACTTGCATTTCAAACCGCCAAGTATGAAAGTGGTTTCGAAGTATTTCGAAAATACGTTTCCTGTGATAACCGGATACAATTCCATTTCATTGGAAAGTTATCCCGCAAGCTTTTCCGGCATAGATACCCTTCGGTATTTCATGGGAAATAAATTGGTGCATACTGAACTGGTAGCCATTCAACCGCGTAAGAATTTCGACTTCCACATTATACATCATTCACACAACGACATTGGCTATTCGCACCTTCAAACCGAAGTAGAAAAAATTCAAACCGAAAATATTTACAAGGCCATTCGTTGGTCCATTGTTCCTGAAAAGGGCGACTGTCTGCCTATCTGGCACATCGAAAGCCTGTGGGCGGTTGACAATTTCATGAAGCAAGCTTCGAAAGAAGAGATTGCACTCTTCATTCAAAAAGTAAAAGAAGGACGCATTGTTTTGTCTGCGAACTATGCGAACGTGTTGAACGGATTGTGTCAGCCTGAAGAACTCAACTGGATTGTTGCTTACGCGAAACGCCTAGAAAAAGAATACGGCATTCGCATTCAGAATGCCATGATCACAGACATTCCCGGCATTACGTACGACGCGTTGAACATGTATGTTCAGAATAACATTCCGTATTTATCCTTAGGACCGAACTACGTTGAAACACACGCCGATCATGGCGATCGTGTGGGCAAGGTGATTCGCGAATGCGGCGATGATATGTTCTACTGGACGCCGAAAAACGAGCCAAACAAAAAGCTTTTCGTGTGGACCGCAGGGAAAGGTTATTCCTATTTCCACAACATTCAAGAGAATGAAAAGCAAACGAAATGGGAGAATAAAATTTCGGCGTATGTGAACGAACTCGTCGATAAAAAGTATCCGTATGAATTGGTGCAACTACGCTACACGAAGAATGCCGACAACGGACCTGTTGATACTTCGTTGTGCACCTTCGTGAACAATTGGAACGCGAGATATTCTTCACCCAAGCTCACGCTCTCCAGCGTTGACCAACTTTTCAGTGAATTCGAAAAACGCTACGGAGAATCGCTTCGCACGGTAACGGGAGAAATTTCTCCGTATTGGGAAGACGGCGCTTATTCAACAGCAGAAGAGGAAATGCTTAACAGACAACTTGCGCGATTAACTGTTGCACTGGAAAAGCACATTGCACAACTTCCACCATCGAAAGAAATTCAAGAGCTACTCTTCCAACTTCAAAAAAATATAATTCTCTTCCACGAGCATACGTGGGGATCGTGGTGCAGCATTTCCGATCCCGAAATTTTTTTCACCACAGAGCAATGGCGCATTAAGAAATCGTTTCTAGATTCTGCATTGAATCAGTATTTGAATCTCGCGGCCAAAGTGAAGTTCGCATACGTGCAAAAAGAACCAGCTCGCAAGCCCAAGGCCATCTATGATTACAAGGTTAATAAAAAAACAGGAGCGATTGACCGCATTTATTTCGACAACGATTCATTGGTTTTTTCGGAAAACAATCACCTCTTTGAATTCATTTATTCAAAGGGAATTTCTCCACAAGAATTTATGTATCCGCAAAAGGTTTCTGTGCAGACCCTAGTCGACACCCACGACAAAAAATATGTTCAAGTTAACTTCGAGCTTCCTTGTTCTAAAAACGTTTCGGTTTATTACTCTTTGTGGAAGGAAGACGGCATCATTCGCATGAGCAGTTCGTTCGAAAAGCTATTGGAAAAAGACAAAGAGTCTTTGCACATCTCTGTTGGAACGGGAAGTAACGGAACCTTAACCTACGGGAAAGACGGAAGCGAACTCGACTTCCAGACCTCACGCCTTCCCGGCTCGAACGCCGATTTCATTTGTACCACCAATGCCTTCAAACTAAACAATGGCACGCACACTGCCTGTGTGTATTCTCTGCAATTGAATTTGGTTGAAGTGGGAAGCATGGTGAACGAAGAACAGGTTAACGGCGCAAAGGTTTGGAAAGAAAACACAACAGATGTTTCGAAGATGTATCTCTACTTGTTCAACAATTATTGGCACACGAATTACAAAGCTTATCAGGAAGGGAATTTCCTTTATAACATTGATTTCTGGATGGAATAGCGATTAGTTTATTGAATTCACACATGCTGTCTAAAGCAAAAAAGCCGCTTACAGCGGCTAATTTATTTTTTCGAAACGGAAAACACTAATTGTAAATATTACTTTAATTACATCTTCACAATTACAAATTCTGTTCTTCTATTCTTTTGATGCTCTTTTTTAGAACAAGAGGATTTAACTGTTCCCTCGCAAGGACAGTTAACTTTCAATTTAGACTCACCGTAACCTTTACCGTAAATTCTCTCTGGATTTGAGATTCGTTTTTGGATATACGCCGCAGATGCTTTCGCGCGGTTATCGGATAATTTCTGGTTGTAATCGATACTCGAGCGACAATCGGTATGCGAACCTAACTCAATAACCATTGCAGGATTTTCGTTCATCACCTTTACTATCTTTTTTAGCTCAACTTCAGCATCAGGACGAATATCGTATTTATCGAAATCGAAATAAATCGGGTTAATTTCAATAATCGAAGCGAGATCTATACCAACGTTAATTTTATCCAGGGTCAAATCTAAAGACTCGTGAACATTAACTCTCCCGGTTTGGGATATGTTATAATCGAAAGTCAAAACCTTTGTCAAATACCCTTCCTTTTCAAGTCGTATTGTGTAGGATAACTTTTCATTTATTTCCTTTCCCACAATTTCCTTTTCCACATCCCCTTTATTTGAGGTTAGCTGATCAATAAATATGCTTTTCGTTTCATTATTTGTAACCGTAATTTTCACTCCTTCAAGCGGCAGCATGGACTTCGTCTCCGTTACCAAACAATACAATGACAACGGCGAAGAAATTGGTAAAGGCAATTGCAATTCATTTTCCTTCTCAAGGTTTACATCCCCGTTAATAACTGTAACCTCCGCCGCTAGGTTTTTTGTAGTTATCGAACGTTGATTATTCTGCTTTTTATCCACGCCACTCACTGCTACAACATAATCCGAATCAGTGTCTAGGTTAAACTTATAAGAACCCGAATTGTCAGATTTCACGGTACCAACAACCTCACCCTTTGCATTCAATAAGTCTATGTTAGCGTTCACAAGAATTTGCCCTGTTGCAGCGTCTCTCGCAATTCCGACAACCATAAGTTCTTTCTTCAAAGGTTCAATTAAGGTGTAAGAATATATATCATCATCACCCTTACCCCCAGCTCTATTCGAAGAGAAAAATCCTGTTAAATTGTCTTTATTCATGGTAAATGCGAAGTCATCAGATTGCGAGTTAACAGGCATACCCACGTTTTGAAGTTCTGCGCCTTCGGTCATCTCCATTACAAATACATCTAGACCGCCAAGACCAATGTGTCCGTTCGAAGAAAAGAATAAATCACCTTTACCATTGAACCAAGGGAACATTTCTTGACCTTCGGTATTGTATGCTGAACCTAAATTTTCAGCCTTTCCGAATGTACCATCTGAATTTATTGCTGCCTTGTATAAATCCGCACCTCCAAATCCACCTGGCATATTAGAAACAAAATACAACTCCTTCGCGTCATTTGAAATCGATGGGTGACCGACTGAATATTCTTTTGAGTTAAACGGAAGTTCCTCTTCATTGTTCCAATTACCTTCTTGATCTATTGTTGCGCGAAACAACTTTAAGTTCTGAATACCCTGTTTATCTTTTCGTTGTCTTCCTCTAGCGACATTGCTTCTTGTGAAATAAACGTACTTTCCATCAGATGAAAAGCACAAGGGGCCTTCGTGAAATCTTGTATTTACATTTTTGTCAAGCAATGAAACATTTGACAATTCATTTATACTATCAACATCGGACTTATAAACATCTAAATATTGAGATTCGTTCCAAGGCCATTCGTATTGAATGATAACAGGTTTTCTTCTCGATGAAATAAAATAAACTTGTTTTCCATCTACAGATGGATAAGCCCCAAAATCTGATACCGATGAATTGCAATTTAAATTTCTAATTTCAAAACGAGCACCCTCCTCCTCAATCTTATCAAAATATGTCTTGTTATTCGCATAAGACAAACCTCTTGAGTCATTTGAAGACAGCTGATTCACCTTGGCCATCCATACATCACTCTCCGAATACTTTCCATTTTGCTTCAAAGCTTGAGCATAGTAGAAAAAATCATCTTTGGTGGCTTCTGGACTATTAATCATTAACGCGAAATCATTTTCCGCTTTAACGGTATTTCCCATCAGATAATAACATGTTGCCAATTTCGACTTGAGCGTGGGGCTGTCTAACTCGGAACCAATCAACTCTTCGTATAATTCTGCTGCAAAGGAATATGCTAGTTTATCGAAATAATTATTTGCTTTCTTAAGCTTCCCCGCTTGTCCAAAAGAAGTAAACGCCAATAAGAAAAGGCCAATTACCAAGCAATGTTTTTTCATAATCAAGTTGTTGTGTTAAATTAAAAAAAGCGAGGAGAACGAAGTCCCACTTTTTTAAATACAAAATCATAAGACACTAGCACTTCATACGTCCCATAGTTATAATTTCTTATCGCTTGGGTTCCGAAGTCTGTGGCTATTCCAAGTTTGAATTGCGGAGTGATTTGAAATTGAGTGAACAATCCAAATGCGGCATTAAGACGATACATTGCACCGAACCAGAATTTTTCTTTGTAAATTCCAGCTACGCTTGCATCTATTCCTATTGGACTATTCTCCGTTATTTTCACCAAAGATGTGGGTCTTAATTTCCAATCTTCATTCAAAGGAATAACACCTCCTACAATTCCAAAGTAATGCCTTCTTTCAATATTTGTTGTGCTTATACCGTCATAGCTTCTTTCAAGCAATCGAGGACTGCTTGCACCAACAAAGAATCGAGGAGATCGATAATAAATACCAAAGCCAAAATTCGGATTGATATGATTTCTTGCATTTTGAATTAAATTCGGATCACTGGCTTCTGTCGTTTGTAGTCCAGATGTTGAAACGGATATCACATTCATTCCCGCTTTTAAACCGAAGGACAACTTGCCCCCTCTGTTGTTAACTTTAACAGTGTACGAATAATCACCGTAAAACATTGTCTGTTTTGTAGGACCTATTTTATCACTTACAAACGTAAGTCCCAAACCAATTGACTCTCGTGTCAATGGTGTATGAGCACTCATCGTTGTTGTAACAGGTCTTCCATCAAATCCAACCCATTGCTCTCTGTGAATATCTGTTAAATTAAACACACCTCCGCTTCCTGCATAAGCAGGATTCACGAAGATCATATTGTCAGAATATTGTGTGAAGTGCGGATCCTGTTGTCCAAATGCGGGCATTGCGAAAACTCCTGCAATTGCAACACTTAATACTTTAATCAATTCTTTCATGTGGTTGATTTTATAATGCCGCCCAGTGAATATTCACTGAGCGCCTTTTTTTTATCGCTGTAGATAGATATAACCTTTTAGTACTCCAACATTCTCATCCATGCTGTCAAAGACATAGAAGTAAGTTGCGGTAGGTAAATCCTGGCCGCCCAACGTGAATGTGCTTTGTGTGGTACCATTCCAATTATTTTGATAATTCGATTCTTGGTACACTAACACACCCCAACGATTGAAGATTGATATTGTATTGTTTGGATATAATTCGATTCCTTCAATAACGAAGACATCATTTATTCCATCTCCATCTGGCGTAAATGCCTCTGGTATGACAACAGCGCAAGCAACAGGACTGCATGAGTTGAATGGGTTACTTCCACTATTCACCTCATCAAGATTGGAGATACCATCGTTGTCACAATCCGAATCGTTCCATGCAGTGCTTGGTGTTACGGTTTGACTAGCAATCAACAATGAACATGGATCTAATGGATTCGTTGCATCAGAAATTTCTGTTCCATCTGTTACACCGTCACCATCAGTATCTGAATTCAATGGGTCTGTTCCGTCTGTGATTTCCTGACCGTTCGTTGAACCGTCGTTGTCGCAATCGGCATTGTTCCAAGCGCTACTTGGCGTTACCGTTTGGCTGGCAATCAACAATGAACATGGATCCAATGCATTCGTTGCATCTGCGATTTCTGTTCCGTCAATCACGCCATCGCCGTCAGTATCTGGATTCAATGGGTCGATTCCATTTGCGATCTCTTCACCATTTGTTGAACCGTCGTTGTCGCAATCGGCATTGTTCCAAGCTGCACTCGGTGTTGCCGTTTGACTAGCAATCAAGAATGAACATGGATCCGATGGTGTTGTACCATCCGCGATTTCCTGACCATTGGTTACTCCATCACCATCACAGTCGGATGTTGGAATACTTATACATGGTATTACGGTGATGAATATCGTATCGTTGACACATATTTCCGGCAATGGTAATCCTGCATCACAAATCGATACCACAATTACATCCGTTCCGTTAAATCCTGGAGCTGGAGTGTACGTGTATGTTCCGTCTGTATTGATGACTATGCTTCCGTTCGATGGACCACTCACTGGTGTTGTGTTAGCGCTCAATGCTGTTCCATCTGGATCAACATCGCCTGCATCGATCAAGTCACCTGATACTGCAGTGTCTTCGTTTGTTACAACGATTTCATTGTCTACAATCGGTGCGTCGTTAACTGGTGCTACTGTAACTGTAATCGTATCATTTACACATACTCCTGGAAGTGGAGTACCTGCATCACAAATTGAAACTACGATCACATCCGTTCCATTGAAGTTCGGGTTCGGTGTGTATGTATATGTTCCGTCTGTATTGATGACTATGCTTCCGTTCGATGGACCACTCACTGGTGTTGTGTTAGCGCTCAATGCTGTTCCATCAGGATCGCTATCACCTGCGTCGGTTAAGTCACCAGATACAGCGGTGTCTTCGTTTGTAGTAATTGTTTCATTGTCTACAATCGGAGCATCGTTCACTGCATTCACAGTGATGCTTATTGTGTCGTTGACACAAACCACTCCCGGTGTTCCTGCATCGCAGATAGACACAACAACCTCGTCAGTTC
>JBEIFO010000046.1:0-10719 GCA_040382375.1 Crocinitomicaceae bacterium | reverse complement strand
GGTACAGACGAAGAAGAATCAGATGAAAGTGGTGTTCTTCCTCCATTGCACGAAGGGCAAATGCTAGACCTGAGAGCGATGGTTGCTCAGGAAAAATTCACGCAGAAACCGTCACGCTTCAGCGAAGCAAGTTTGGTGAAAAAAATGGAAGAGTTGGGTATTGGAAGACCTTCAACCTACGCTTCAACAATTAATACGATACAAGCCCGTACCTATGTGGTGAAGCAAGACTTGGAAGGAAAAGCGCGTTCATTTGCAGTCCATACCTTGGCCAATAAAAGCATTACTTCGGAAACGAAAACGGAGAATACTGGAGCGGAACGATCGAAGTTGTTTCCAACCGACATTGGACGTGTAGTGAATGACTTCTTGGTGGAAAACTTCGTGTCCATTCTTGACCCTAAATTCACAGCGAAAGTTGAGGAAGAGTTCGATATTATTGCTCAAGGTGAATTAGATTGGAAAGAAATGCTTCGCACATTCTACAATCCGTTTCACGAGAATGTAAATAAGACAATGAACGAAGCTGCTCGGGCTTCCGGTGAGCGTTTTCTTGGAGATGATCCAGCAACGGGAAAACCGATCATTGCACGTATTGGAAGATTCGGTCCGATGATTCAGTTGGGAACGGCTGAAGAAGAGGAGAAGAAATTTGCGTCGCTTCGTCCGGGGCAAAGTATCAATACCATAACTCTAGAGGAAGCTTTGGATTTATTCAAGATGCCGCGTAACCTTGGCGAGTGGAACGGAGAAAAAATTGTTGTGGGCATCGGACGTTTCGGTCCGTACGTGAAATTTAAATCGACCTACGCATCTCTTCGTGTGAAGGAAGGGGACGATCCCTTCACCATTGATTTGGAAAGAGCAATCAAACTGGTTGAAGATAAAATCAACGGCGTGAATGCAAACCTGCTCAAGACTTTCACTGAAGATGAAAATGTTCAAATTATAAGAGGGCGCTTCGGTCCGTATTTAAAATCTGGAAACTTGAATTTCAAACTTCCGAAAGGAGCAGAGCCTGCCGACATATCGTGGGCTAATGCTCAGCAGATCATGGAAGAGCAAATGGAGCAGGCAACGAAAAAAGCAGCGTCAAGAAAGCCTGCACCGAAAAAAGCTCCAGCTAAAAAGGCTCCAGCTAAAAAGGCCGCTGCGAAGAAAGCTCCTGCCAAGAAGGCCGCTGCGAAAAAAGCGCCAAAGAAGTAAATGTGAATCATCACATTCATTTGTTGAAATGATTTTCTCTTAGAATGAAATTGAACGGTTCCTCCGTTTAGTTTCGTTTTATGGATTTGTCAGTATTTCTTTCCCCGAGTTTATTTCATGATAGCTCGAATCGCACGTTTGCGAATAACACATTGGGTGCTCAAACGCGTTTTTATTTCGGCGATGAAAACGATTTGAACGATCGTCAAATTGCTATTGTTGGTGTTTGTGAAGATCGAAACTCTATCGGTAACGTAGGTTCTTCAGATGCTCCGGATGAAGTGCGCCGAGAATTGTATGCCCTGTTGGCATGTGACGATTATTCCAAGATTGTTGATCTAGGAAATATTTTACCCGGAGAAACTCCTGAAGACACCTATTACGCATTGGCTGAAGTTTGCTCAGCTTGCATGAAGTTGAATATTGTGCCTGTTGTTCTCGGTGGGTCACAAGATTTAACTTATGCCACATACAAGGCGTATGAATCAATGGAACAAACCGTTAATTTGGTGACCATTGACTCTAAGTTGGATTTTGGGTCAAGTCCAGATGATTCATCTTCGGAAGGTTATCTAAATCGAATTATTCTTCACAGGCCGAACTATTTATTTAATTTTTCGAACCTAGGACATCAGAGGTACCTCACAGATAAGGCATTGCTTGACTTAACCTCTAAGATGTACTTCGATGCTATACGTCTAGGCGAAATTCAGCAGGATCTTGCTATTGCCGAACCAATTATTCGAAACGCAGATTTATTAAGTTTCGATTTAAGTTCTATCCGATATTCGGAATTCACTTCAACCAATAAAAGTGGCCCCAACGGGTTTTTTGGACATGAGGCGGCACAATTGTGTAAATACGCCGGAATGAGCGAGAAGCTCACGTGTATTGGTTTTTATGAATTTAACTCAGCACTCGACGATAATAGTCAATCAGCAAAACTTACCGCTCAGTTGATTTGGTGTTTCATTGACGGTTACCATGGCCGTCGGGGAGATTACCCATTAGCATCACTGTCAGAGTATGAAAAATTTATCGTCCTATTAACCGATTCAGGAGATGAGTTGGTCTTTTACAAAAGTCATTTAACAAACCGATGGTGGCTCGAAGTAGCTTATCCGGCAGGAACCGAAGAAAAGCATGAGCGAAATCATGTTGTTCCATGCACGTATGCTGATTACATCATGGCTTCTCAACAAGAAATGCCGGATCGTTGGTGGACAACTTTTCAGAAATTGGTTTAAGTAATTTTAGCATTCCAAGAATTTGCAATAGGAATTTAAGGGCTTAACACGTTGGTAATCATACGTGTTTGCAAGCCTTTGCTTTAGTTTTTATTGAAATTCTATAGTTTTTTTTTGTTTTTTTAAATAGATTTTCTATTTTAGCAAACTCTGTAGATTCTCTTGATGAGGATTTTCAGAATTAACCGAAAGAAACAAACGATGAAAAAACTGTATTTTCTTCTTTTAGCGTTTTCACTTGCAGGTGCTGTAAATGCTCAGCAAGATCCTCAATTTTCTTTGTGGATGTTTGACAGAATTTCTTTCAATCCGGCAGCTGCTGGTATTGACAATATGCATCAAATACAAGCATTCCACCGTGACCAATGGGATGGCTTCAATCGCGATCCGAAAACGTACTTGTTTAATTACAACGGTTATGTTAAGGCCGGTGGGAGAACAGTTGGTTTAGGTCTTTCCGCAATGACTGAAGTTTTGGGGCAGGAACAAAACAAATTCGTAAGATTATCAGGAGCTTATCATTTGCCTATTGGAAATAATATCCTATCTGCTGGATTTCAAGTTGGAATGGTTTCAAAGACTTTAGGGACAAACTGGATTGCTATTGATCCTAATGATCCTAACATTCCAACAACAGGTCTATCGCAAGGTGGATTTGATGCAAACTTTGGTTTGATGTTCTATCAAAAAGATAAGTTTTACGCTGGAGTAAGTGCAACCCACTTACCTGCAACTAGTTTGTCAGATTTAGGTTTCACAACAGCTAGGCACATTTATGTGATGGGTGGATACAACCACGATTTGAATAACGGATTGGTTATTCGGACCAACGCCTTAATCAAAACCGATATGAAAGCATCTCCGGCTATCGATGTTAATGCTAACGTATTGTGGAACAATTTGCTTTGGGGTGGTGTTGCTTTCCGTCCTGGAGATGCAATTATTCCTATGGCAGGTTTGCAAATGACATTGAATACTGTTCAGCAGGGTCGTTATACTTACACGCATGGATTTAAAATGGGATATTCATATGATGTCACATTAAGCACGATTAAAGACTACAGCGCTGGATCACACGAATTCTTTTTGACTTATGAATTTAATCTTGGAAAAACCCCAATTCGAAGAATTTCGGGAGATCCTCGATTGTTATAACAATAAAATGAAACCTTGTGTAGTTATATATACGTTAAACTTAACCCAACAGAGTTTAGCTCATTAATTTAGGAAATCATGAAAAAATCAATTTTGTTTTTCGCATTGGTGTCATCCTTACTAGTAGGGTGTTATCCTGGACCAGCTGGAGAATTAGTAGGCGTATACCCCCGCGAGGAATGGGTTCAAGTGAATCCTTATGGAATGAATTATGTTCATTTCGGTTCCTTTACCATGGGTAACAACGACCGCGATCTTGCAGGTGGAATGACTGTTAAGTCCAAAACAGTAACTGTTTCTGCTTTCTATATGGATCAGCATGAAATTTCCAACAATGAGTACCGTCAATTTGTTTATTGGGTTCGTGACTCGCTCATGAGAAATAAACTTGCTGAAGGCGATATAGAAGGATTCAAGATTGAAGAGCGTGAAGACGGTCGTGATATGGCAAGGTATATTGAGAAAGGATATAAGCTTGATTGGGAGTTAGAGATTGACATGACTAACGACGATATTTTCGAAGTCATTGCAGATGAGGGTGACGGGTTCTACTATTCAGGAAAAAACAAGTTTTATGATCGTTGGGAATTGGATACGAAAAAGTTGAACTACAAATATTGGTGGATCGACTTTCAAGGTGCAGCAAAGAAAAAAGGAAATCGTGAAACTCCTTTGACTGTTAAAAACAGTTTGAATCATTTGCATGATATCAGAGTGAATGAAGACAGATCTCAATTTATTATCGAGGAGGAAATAAATGTTTATCCAGACACATTGGTTTGGACGCACGATTTCTCTTACGCGAATAACACGCATTTAACTGAGACTTATTTTTGGCATCCGGCCTATGACGATTACCCTGTAGTAGGAGTAACCTGGGGACAATGTCAAGCTTTCTGCGCTTGGAGAACTCAAATTCTTAACGAGTGGAAGCAACAGAATGGAGAAACCTTTGTTCAAAGGTTCAGATTGCCATCTGAGGCAGAGTGGGAATATGCTTCTCGCGGTGGTTTGTCAAACGAAGAATATCCTTGGGGAGGTCCTTATGTAAGAAATTACCAAGGTTGTCCGCTAGCAAACTTTAAGCCTATGCGCGGTGACTATCCAGATGATAATGGAGTTCATACCGTTCCTATTGGATCTTATTCACCTAACGGTTGGGGTTTGTACAATATGGCAGGAAATGTTGCAGAATGGTGTAACACGGCCTATGATGAATCGGCCTATGAGATTATGCATGATTTAAACCCGGAGTTTGATTATCGCGCTAAAGAAGGCGAGGATGGCACTACGCAAAAGCGTAAAGTTATTCGCGGCGGATCTTGGAAAGACATCAGTTATTTCATTCAATGCGGATCTCGTTCTTACGAATATCAAGACACTGCAAAGTCTTATATCGGATTCCGTTGTGTAATGACCTACTTAGGTCGTGGAAAGAGTGGTCCAAAAGAAGATTGGAACAGTCCTTCAGGAACCGAGTAATTTTTATCTAGAAACCAATTAAACCTTATAATAACTTAAATTTTTAAATCAATGAAACCTGGAAGTAAAGCTTGGAAGAATTTTATGGCGAAACTGTACGGAATTGGAGCGGCAGTCGTAATTATTGGAGCGATGTTTAAAATTCAGCACTGGCCATTTGCGTCTTTGCTGCTGGTAGTGGGATTGAGTACAGAAGCAGTTATCTTCTTTTTCTCAGCTTTCGAGCCACTTCATGAAGAGCCAGATTGGTCGTTAGTGTATCCAGAACTTGCTACCCCAGAAGACGGAGAGCATGGTCACGGTTCAAAAACTAAAAAAGCGGCTCCTGCTGTAAACAGTGGTGTTTCTCAGCAATTAGATGCCCTATTGAGTGAGGCTAAAATCGATGGCGATTTGATCGCTAGCTTAGGAGACGGTATGAGAACATTCAGTTCAAATGCTCGTCAAATGGCTGATTCAACCGAGGCGGCAACTGCCAGTTCTAACTATGCAAGCTCATTGCAAGATGCGTCTGTAAAAGTAACGAAATTGGCTGCTACCTATGAGGCAGCATCTGAGCAACTCACAGGTTTGGCTGCGCATTCAGAGCAAGGCGCAAGTGCTGGAGTTCATTTACAAAAGATGTCTCAAAATTTGGCTGCCTTAAATGGTATGTACGAATTACAACTTGTCGAGCTTGAGAAAACTCGTGCGATGTACGGAGATATGGGTGAATTGGTTAAAAACCTTGCAGACTCTGTTGAAGATACTAAGTTGTACAAAGAGAATATCTCTGAGCTTGCTCATAACTTGAAATCGTTGAATACGGTTTATGCGAATATGTTAAATGCAATGGGCTCTGGCCGTCAAGCATAAGTTCCACATAATAATTGTAGTAATTAAAATAAGGAGGAACTAAAATGGCTGGTGGAAAAGAAACCCCACGGCAGAAGATGATCGGGATGATGTATCTCGTTCTTACCGCACTTCTTGCCATGAATATTTCGAAGGACGTATTAAACGCCTTCATTCAAATCAATCGCGGATTGGTTAAAAACAGCGCAAACTCAGAGGAACGTGCCGATGCAACGCTTGGCTTGTTAGACAATTGGAGCGATAAAGAGAAGGCACGTCCATTCCAAGATAAAGCGCATGAAATAGTAGAAAAGGCAGATGCATTGGTAGCTCATATCATTGAGTTGAAAGCCCGTGTTTTAGCTTGTTCTGCAAAAGGAAATCCTGATGGTTCAGGTTTTGAGGAGTTCATTGTAGATGGACATTTGATTGATATTGGCGACAAAGAAAAAGTAACTAAGCCAGACGAGAATCAAAACACCACCGGAATGTTAATTGGCGATGAGCCAGCTTCACCGAGAAGCGGAGCATGGTCAGCAGTTGAACTTCGCGAGAAATTGACTGCCTTTTCAAATGATTGTCAAAACTTAGCTGTAACCGATCTTAAAGGTAATAATCACGTTCTTGCTGACAGATCACCAGAAGCCAAGGCGCTTATTGCTAACACCTTTGCTTTCGCGGATATTCCAAACAGCGAAAAAGGAGAGCCAGACGAAAAGTGGGAAACTGCTTTATTCTATCACTCACCACTTGCGGCGGTAATTGCACATTTGAGTAAAATTGAATCAGATGTTATTTTGGTTAAAAACACGGTTTTAAACTATTTAGCGTCTCAAATCAATGCATCAGATTTGAAATTCTCCGATGTTACAGTTGCTGTAGTTCCAAAGCAAAGTTATATCCTTAAGGGAGACTCCTTTGTAGCTGAGATTTACTTAGCTGCTTATAACAAAGCTAGCAAGACGAAAGTGTACATGGGTGGTGAAGTTGGAGAAGGTGCTAAGCCGGAATTGTTTGACTATTCTGGTAAAGAAGCACTTGTTTCAGGTTCAGACGGAAAGTGTAAGTTTAAAATAAATGAAAGTGCTTTGGGTTCTCACTCGCACAAAGGTGTCATCGTATACCAAGATGCTGAAGGTCAAGACAAGGCTATTCCTTTTATTATTCCTGCGTTTACCGTGGGCGAGGCTTCATTGGTAGTTTCAGCTACGAAAATGAATGTATTCTATCGTGGAGTTTTAAATCCTGTTGAAATTTCTGTACCAGGTGTTGACCCGAGCCAATTGCAGGTGTCAATGACGGGTGGCAGTATTTCATCTAAAGGTGGTGGAAACTTCGAAGTTTCTCCATCCTCTGGTTCAGGAAACGCAACTGCAGAAATTCGTGTGAGTGCAACCATTAACGGGAAATCTGTTAGCATGCCACCAAAACAGTTCGTTGTGAAATCAGTTCCACGACCAATTGCCAAATTCGCAGGTGCGTCGTCTCTTGAGTCAACTGTTGGTTCGGGCTGCAGATCATCTTCAATTGTTGAAGCGTTTATGCCTGAGGATTTTGTCTTTACAGGAATTCAAATTAGTATTCTTGGATTTACCATGGACATTTCAGGACCAGGTAAATCACTTGTAGATAATTCGTCAAGTGCTAGCTTAACACCAAAAATGAGAGCTGCATTATCGAAAGTTACTGCTGGAGACAAAATAACTATAACGAATATTCGTTACTCAACAACAGGCGAACCGCCTAAGACTTTATCTTCTGTTGCACTTACCGTAAAATAATGTTGACCATGAAAGCACAAATTTCAGCCCTACTGTTTGTTTTCTTAATGACTTCGCTAGTCTCACTAGCGCAACCGAGTCAATCAGTCGTAAATGGTAGCTATGTGCCGCCGCCTCGCGACCGATCATACGAACAGATTCTTAATAGACAAAGAAAAGTTAAGGAGTGGCCTAATTTGCGCGAGTGTGACATTTTATGGAAAAAGCGTGTTTGGGAAGAAATTGATTTGGATCAAAAAATCAATTACGCACTCTTTTACCCAAAGGATGAGAAGTTAGGAAGAAAGAGTTTGTGGCATGTTATTGTGCAAGGATTGAAGGATGGAGACATAACAGCATACAAGGCCAATGCGGGTCCTATTGGAGCTGAAGATGACGAATTCACTGAAAGAGTAAACTTACAAGAAGTGAGTACAGTAATGTCCATCCCAATTGATGTTGGTGCGATAACAGACCCATACTTAACAGTTCCTGATACTGATTTGGATCGTATTTCTGATGCAGATGACGCTTGTCCAGCTATACCAGGCTTGTATTCTCCTACCCCTAGTGAGAATGGTTGCCCACCGGTGATTATTGGACAAGATATTGAAAGATACCGATTGAAAGAAGATTGGATTTTTGATAAGCAACGTTCTCAGAGGTATGTAAGAATTATTGGTATTGCTCCAATGGCCAAAAAGGCAAATGGAGATATAGAACCTTTGTTTTGGTTGTATTACGATGAGTGTCGCTTCCTATTTTCAAAGAAAGAGTGTTTCAACATGATGAATGATGCTTTCAAAGGAACGTTCGAAGATTTGTTTGAAACAAGACACTTTTCGGGTTACGTGATTAAAGAAGAGAATATTTATGATCGAAACATTACGGACTACGCTCAAGGAATAGACGCCTTGTTAGAAGGTGAACGAATAAAGAAAGAGATCTACGAATACGAACATGATTTGTGGAATTACTAGAATTTAAGTTTTGAATCTGAACCCCTCGGTTTATCCGAGGGGTTTGTTTTTTTATAATGTAAATGATTACAGTAGGGAATTTAAGTGTGCATTTTGGCTCGAGAGAGTTGTTTTCGAAGATTGGATATTTCATAGGTCCACGCGAAAGAATTGGATTGGTAGGAAAGAACGGAGCGGGTAAGTCGACCATGCTAAAAATTTTAGCCGGAATTCAAAAACCAACCGAAGGAACTATTTCTTTAGCGAGAGGAACAACTATCGGATACCTTCCTCAAGAAATGGTGCATTCAGAAGATGCTTCGGTCTATGAAGAGGCGCAAGGTGCCTTCCGTGAACTGCAGGTGATGAAAGCTCGTATGGATGAGCTTGGTGATTTAATTGCCAATCATTCCGATTATACTTCTGACGATTATGCAAATTTAATCGATGAAATCGAAGCGGTATCGCATCGCTTATCTCTACTCGATGTTGGAAGTACCGACGAAAAGATAGAACGCGTTTTAAAAGGGCTGGGTTTCTCGTCGAAAGATTTGAAGCGGCCTATGCGTGAATTTAGCGGTGGTTGGAAAATGCGCGTGGAGTTGGGTAAACTGCTTTTAGAGAATCCCGATTTGCTTTTGCTCGATGAGCCAACAAACCACCTAGACATTGAAAGTATTGAGTGGTTGGAGGAATTCCTAGTTGAATACCCTGGTGCCATCGTTCTTATTTCGCACGATAGAACCTTCTTAGATAATGTCACGAAGCGTACCATTGAAATTTCTAAATCGAAATTGTACGATTATAAGTTTTCGTATTCCAAATACATTGTTCAACGTGAATCAGAGGTTGAGCGTCAAGAAAACGCCGCAAAGAACCAGCAGAAGTACATTGAAGACACCAAGAAGTTAATTGATAAATTCCGTGCGAAAAAAGACAAGGCGGCATTCGCACAAACATTGATTCGTAAGCTCGATAAGTTAGAGAAAATTGAGGTTGATGATATAGATGGAACGAAGGTTCGAATTGCTTTCCCGCCTTCGCCGCATTCGGGAAAGGTTATCTTGGAAGGATTCGATGTGGGTAAGTCTTACGGGGATTTACATCTTTTTTCTAAGGTGAATTTTCAGATTGTCCGTGGTGAAAAAGTTGCTTTAATAGGAAAGAATGGAGTAGGAAAGAGCTCAATGCTTCGTATGATCATGAATCAAGAGGCCTTTGACGGTGAATTGAAGATTGGTTATAGCGTTGAAGTCGGTTACTACGCGCAGAACCAAAGTGATATTTTAGATGGTGAAAAAACTGTTTTTCAAACCATAGACGACGAAGCGGTTGGCGAGATTCGAAAAGGTGTGCGCGGGCTGTTAGGAGCGTTTTTGTTCAGTGGAGATGATATAGACAAAAAAGTGAAAGTGTTGTCGGGAGGAGAAAAAGCGCGTTTAGCATTTTGTAAGCTGTTGCTTCAACCCTACAATTTCTTGGTTCTCGATGAGCCTACGAATCACTTGGATTTAGCTTCGAAAGAAGTGCTGAAAAATGCTATTGCGAAATACGATGGGACGGTTTTGTTAGTTTCTCACGACAGGGATTTCTTAGATGGGTTAACCCAAAAAGTATTTGAGATTCAGGCCGATAGAATGGTTGTTTTTCCTGGCGATGTGAAAGAATTTTTACGCGATAAAAAAGCGACGAGTATTGCACTTTATGAGAATGAGAAAGTCGCGAAACAACAAGAGAAAATTCAGAAGGAAGAGATTGTTGTTGAGGTTAAACCGGCCGTAAAGATTGATAAAACGAAGGAGAAAGAAATAAAGAAGGTGGAAGGAGATATTGAAAAGAAGGAAGCCCAAATGGCAGAACTTGAAAACGAAATGTCTACCATGGATTATTCCAACCTTGAACTCGTGAATTCACAAAACACCAAGTACGAGCAACTAAAAAAGGAGCTTGAAGGACTTATGGAAAAATGGGAAAATCTTGCCGCGGAATAATTATTTTCCGTGACAAGATTTGTATTTCTTTCCTGAACCGCATGGACACGGTTCATTACGATTAATTTTCGGGTCAGCAACAACT
>JBEIFO010000045.1:0-10831 GCA_040382375.1 Crocinitomicaceae bacterium | reverse complement strand
TGTTGGAGATATGATGGGGCACGAACCCATGATTAATGCAGCATACAACAGCGAAAAGGGCGGATATGAATACGCGCATTGGTTTCAATACATACAAGAAAACGTTCATTCGTATGATTATGCTTGTGCTAATTTAGAAGTGACATTAGCCGGTAAACCCTTTTCCGGATATCCACAATTTTCTTCTCCAGATGCTTACGCTAAAGGAATACAAGATGCTGGATTTAACATTTTTGTTACAGCAAATAACCACTCGCAAGATCGCGGGAGGAAAGGAGTAGAGCGCACGATTGCGGTATTGGATTCCATGAAAATCATTCACACGGGTACTTTTGTAGATACGCTAACTCGCGATAAGAACTACCCACTCATTCAAGAAGTGAAAGGAGTGAAGATTGCTTTGTTGAATTGCACCTACGGCACGAACGGACTGGTGGTTCAACATCCGAATGTGGTGAATATGATTGATACGGCCGAAATTAGAAAGGACCTGAAAACAGCAAAAGACAGAGGGGCTCAATTTATAGTTATGAATATTCATTGGGGTTCTGAATACCAAAGAAAGCAGAATTCAGAGCAAGATAAAATAGCTCAGTGGTTAGCAGATGCTGGAGCAGACGCAATCATTGGCATGCATCCGCATGTGGTTGAACCCATGGAAATTCTTCATCCGAAGAATAACCCGAATAAAAATGTTCCTGTAGCATACAGCTTAGGAAATTTTATAAGCAATCAACGAGAGCGTTATAAAGATGGGGGAATTGGAGTTGTTCTTCATGTAAAAGTCAAGAATAATGTCGTTAGTTGGAATTCGTGGGGATACATTCCTTTCTGGTGCAGGTTGGGTGGAAGTCCACGTGGATATTATTCTGTTCCTGTTTCGGATTGGGAAAATCATCCTGAGAGATACAATTTGAATGCAGATGAAAAATCGAAAATTTCAACATTTGCCGACGATACTCGAAAACTTCTTTTGCAGTCGCAAGAAATTAGGATGAAGTAGGGGTGAAATTAGTTTTTGCTCTAAAGACAAAAACACCTATTTTTGCACCCGTTTAACAGTAAAAAATAAATTATGGGAAACTTACCATGGGGCGATATCGTGCTCTATTCAATTCCGGCGTTAGGTCTGCTTGGAATTTTGTTCATGGCTATTAAGTCAGCTTGGGTAACTAAGCAAGATGCTGGAGATGAGAACATGCAAGAACTTGCAGGTTACATTGCAAAGGGTGCTATGGCATTCTTAAAAGCAGAGTGGAAGGTGTTGGCTTACTTCGTGGTTATTGCAGGTGCGCTATTGGCGTGGTCCGGAACCCTTGTTGAGACTTCATCTCCTGTTATTGCAATTTCATTCATTTTTGGAGCTGTCCTTTCTGCATTGGCAGGATACATTGGAATGAACATCGCTACTAAAGCAAACGTTCGTACAACTCAAGCTGCACGCACAAGCTTATCACAAGCGTTGAAAGTTAGTTTCACCGGAGGATCTGTAATGGGTCTTGGTGTTGCTGGTTTGGCTGTAATAGGTTTGGGTTCATTATTCATCTTGTTATACACCATCTACGTTAAGTCTGTAGGTGCAAGTGTAAACGGAGTGGAAATGGAAAAAGCATTGGAGGTTCTTGCGGGATTCTCTTTGGGTGCTGAATCCATTGCATTGTTCGCACGTGTAGGTGGAGGTATTTATACCAAAGCTGCTGACGTTGGAGCTGACTTGGTTGGAAAGGTTGAAGCAGGTATCCCTGAGGATGATGTGCGCAACCCTGCAACCATTGCAGATAACGTGGGGGATAACGTAGGTGACGTTGCGGGAATGGGAGCTGACTTGTTCGGTTCTTATGTTGCGACCATCTTAGCAACAATGGTTTTGGGAAGAGAGTTGATATCGAAAGATGATTTCGGCGTAATTGCTCCAATCTTATTGCCGATGTTGATCGCTGGATTAGGAATTGTTTTCTCAATCATAGGTATGCTATTCGTTCGTGTGAAAGACGAAATGGGCAACGTACAAAACGCATTGAACCTTGGTAACTGGTCAAGTATTATTCTTACAGCCATTGCCTCTTTTGTAATCGTTAACTGGATGTTGCCAGAGACAATGACATGGACAGATTCTGCTCGTGGCGTTGTGGTAACGAAAATGGGAGTGTTCTGGGCAATCATGGTTGGTCTTGTAGTTGGCGCTTTAATGAGTATCATTACTGAGTACTACACTGCAATGGGTAAGCGTCCTGTAATGTCTATTATTAGACAATCTGCAACTGGACACGCAACAAACATCATTGGTGGTTTGTCTGTTGGTATGGAATCTACAGTTCTTCCAATCTTAGTATTGGCTGCAGGTATTTATGGTTCATATGAGTTCGCAGGATTATACGGTGTGGCTATTGCAGCTGCAGGTATGATGGCTACAACAGCTATGCAATTGGCAATTGATGCATTCGGACCAATCGCAGATAACGCGGGTGGTATTGCTGAAATGAGTCAACTTCCAGAAGAAGTTCGTCACCGCACAGATAACTTAGATGCCGTAGGTAACACAACTGCAGCAACAGGAAAAGGATTCGCTATTGCATCTGCGGCATTGACATCATTGGCGTTGTTCGCAGCGTTTGTGGGTATTGCAGGAATTGATGCGATTGACATTTACAAAGCGCCGGTACTAGCAGGATTGTTTGTAGGTGGAATGATTCCATTTATTTTCTCTTCACTGTGTATTGCAGCGGTTGGACGTGCAGCCATGGATATGGTGAACGAAGTTCGTCGTCAGTTCCGCGAGATTCCAGGTATCATGGAATACAAAGCGAAACCAGAATACGAGAAGTGTGTAGCTATTTCTACTGAAGCATCTATTCGTGAAATGATTGCTCCAGGAGCTATTGCATTGATTACTCCAGTAGTTGTTGGATTCATTTTCGGTCCAGAAGTATTGGGTGGTTTGCTTGCAGGTGTAACTGTATCGGGTGTATTGATGGGTATGTTCCAGTCGAACGCAGGTGGTGCATGGGACAACGCGAAGAAGTCATTCGAGAAAGGAGTAGAGATTGATGGTGAGATGTTCTACAAGAAGTCTGAACCACACAAAGCTTCTGTAACTGGAGACACGGTGGGTGATCCTTTCAAAGACACATCTGGTCCTTCAATGAACATCTTAATTAAGTTGATGTCTATCGTTGCCTTGGTTATTGCTCCGCATATTTCTGAAAAGGGTCATGCAGGAACCAATCATGCTGAGGTTGTTTTAACTTCTACGAATGACAGTCTTTCATTTGCTTTGGGATTGGCTATTGGAGAGAATATGCATCGTATGGAAATTGATTCATTAATCAATTATAACATTTTCGAGAAGGCTGCTAATGGAGCAACTGCTATGGAAATGGAAGAAGCGCAAATGTTCTTAGACAGTTATTTTCAGCGCAAAGAGAAGTCGAAATTGGAGCCAATGAAAAAGAAAGAGGCTTTAGTTTTGGATTCTATAAAAAATAATACAGCTGGAATTCAAGTTTCTGCTTCTGGACTAATGTATTTGATACTTCAAGATGGTACTGGTGCATACGCAACCGCTACAGATTCTGTTCAAGTAGATTACATTGGAAAATTAACGAATGGAAAAGAGTTTGATTCATCTGAGGCTGGTAAACCAGTGACCTTTAGTTTGAAGTCAATTATCCCTGGATTTACCGAAGGTTTACAAAAGATAAAAGAAGGCGGAAAGATTCGTCTGTTTATTCCTTCTGCTTTGGCATATGGAGAAGCAGAGCAAGGACCAATTCCTGCATATTCAACTTTAATCTTTGATATTACATTGGTTAAAGTAGGTGGAAAGAAATAAAACTAGTTTTTTCTAATGAATGCCTCTTCTTCGGAAGGGGCATTTTTATTTAGGCGTATTGTGTAACGCGATTCTCTCTGCAGAAGGCAAAGAGCGATAGGCCTAATTCTTTTGCGTAGTCTACGGCTAACGATGAAGGAGAAGAAACAGCCGCAAGGTTGGGTATTCCCGCTGCAAAGCATTTCGCAACAATCTCGTAAGAAACCCTTCCGCTAACAACGATGTATTTGGCCGAGCGTAGTTCATTGTTCAGGAGTAGATGTCCAATTACTTTGTCAACGGCGTTGTGACGGCCAATGTCTTCGCTGGCGAAAATAAGCTGGCCTTCTCTATTGAACACTCCCGCCGCATGGCATCCTCCTGTTTCTTCGAATAAGGTTTGAGAATCTCTTAACTGCACCATCATTTGCGCAATATTCTCGCGCAGCGTCATCGAGCTCTGCTCGACATCCTCTCCGCGGTCATCACGAAGTGTCATCGAACGAAGTTCGTTTTGGTCATCACTTGGTGTCATCGAGCTCTGCTCGTCATCGCTTCGCGTAACCGGCTCAAAAGCCGTCTTCCCACAAATTCCACACGCAGACACGCTGAGTAACGAACGCTTGTTCGTGATGGCTTGTGTGGCATTATTTAGAGAAACTCGAATGGTTATCTGATGATTGACCTCTTCTTCAGAAAAAGAAAGGACTTGATCAGCAGAGCGAATAATTCCTTCCGTAAATAAAATCCCATAGGCCCATTCACGAATGTGAGTAGGCGTGCACATGGAAACCGTGAGCGGTTCTTCTTCAATAAATAATTGAACAGGCACTTCAACCACCAAGGCATCGGAGACGGCTGCACCGTTCTTCGATGCTTGGTAGTTTAAAGAAGCCTTCATGATTTAAGACAATCCAGTAATTACACCGTTGTTATCAATGTCCATATGCTCGCTCGCCGGAACAGCCGGTAAGCCTGGCATACGCATCATTTCACCCAAAATAGGAATAATGAATCCAGCACCTACAGCGTATTCGAATTCACGAACCGTGATGGTGAATCCTGTTGGACGACCAATTTTCGATTCGTCATCGCTGAAAGACTTTTGCGTCTTCGCCATACAAATAGGGAAGTTCGCAATGCCTAATTTCTCTATCGTGCGAAGATTTCCTTCCGCTTCTTTCGTGTAGTTCACGCGTTCAGCACCGTAGATTTCTTTCGCAATGATTTCAATCTTTTCCTTTACAGGTTGATCGTTGGAGTACAGTCTGCGGAACGCGTTGTTTCCGTTTTCAATCACATCCAATACGGCTTCACCCAAATTCGTCATACCATTTCCACCATCAGAGAAACCTCTTGCAACAACAGCCTTCACACCCATTGTAGCACATTTCGCAATAACGAAATCGATCTCTTCTTGTGAATCGGTAGGGAAGTGGTTCAAGGCAACAACCGGAGTAATTCCGAACTTCTTGCAGTTCTCGATGTGCTTTTCAAGGTTCGCGAAACCGTTGGTTACGCGCTCTATGTTAGCGGTGTTGTACTCTTCTTTTTTCGCACCACCGTGATGACGCAAAGCGCGAACGGTAGCCACAAGAACAATTGCATCTGGAGCAATACCTGCTGCGCCGCACTTGATGTGCATGAATTTCTCAGCACCCAAATCGGCACCAAATCCAGCTTCAGTAACAACATAATCGGCCAAAGACATTCCCATCTTCGTTGCCATAATGGTGTTGGTTCCTTGCGCAATGTTTGCTAATGGACCACCGTGAAGAATAGCAGGATTGCCTTCTAGAGTTTGAACCAAGTTCGGCATAATGGCATCTTTCAATAGCAGAGCCATAGCGCCTTCCGCTTTCAAATCGCGCGCATAGATGGGTTTGCGATCGTAGGTGAATCCAACGAAGATGTTTCCCAATTTATTTTTCAAGTCCTCGCGGTCTTTACTCATGCAAAGAATTGCCATGACTTCAGAAGCAGGTGTAATGTTGAATCCGTCTTGACGCGGAATACCGTTTCCGGTTCCGCCCAAACCAATGGTAATGTTTCGCAATGAACGATCGTTCATGTCCATTACGCGTTTCCAATAAATCAAACGTGGATCAAGACCCAAGTTTCCTTGTTTATTTTGAAGGTTGTTGTCGATCAATGCTGAAAGCAAGTTGTTCGCTTTTTCAATGGCAGCGAAGTCACCAGTGAAATGAAGATTGATGTCTTCCATAGGAACCACTTGAGCGTATCCGCCTCCAGCTGCACCGCCTTTAATTCCGAAAACGGGCCCTAACGAAGGCTCGCGCAGAACCACAACCGCTTTCTTTCCTAATTTATTCAACCCTTCATTCAAACCAATGGAAGTGGTTGTCTTTCCTTCTCCGGCTGGTGTTGGAGTAATTGCAGTTACTAAAATTAATTTCGACTGCTTCACTTTTGCTTCGTCAATTAGATTGAGCGGAAGTTTTGCTTTGTTCTTACCGTAATGCTCTAGGTCATCGATATTGATATTCAATTTCGAAGCAATTTCATTGATGTGCTTCATCTTGCACGCCTGTGCAATTTCAAGATCTGATGGAAATGACATATTTTTTTATATTATGAAGCAATAATCCGAACTTTATTTCCTTATTTCGCAACAACAACTAAACACATATGAACAAACCAATTTTGAATTCGAAGCAGAATTCTTTTTTCAATAAAAGAATCGCTTCAATTGTTTTCTCGGCATTATTTATACCGTTAGCAGTAACTGCTCAAAACGCAGATATAAAAACACAGTGGCAACACGCAGACATGTCTACCGACGGGCTTCCTGGAGTGAGTGCGGTGAAGGCACATGCTTACATGGCTGAAAAAGGAAAGACTGCAACTCCTGTGGTAGTTGCAATTATTGACAGTGGATCAGAGACTTTCCACAAAGATTTAAACGCGAACATTTGGACCAACAAAGGTGAGATTGCGAACAACGGAATTGACGATGATAAGAATGGTTACATCGATGACGTTCACGGATGGAGTTTCATTGGTGGAAAAGGTGGCGATGTAAAGCAAGACAATTTGGAATTCACACGTGTATATGGCATGTTGAAAAAGCGTTTCCAAGGAAAAGATGCGGCTACTATTTCTGCCGCTGACAAAGCAGATTTCGCGAAATACGAAAAGATTAAAGCAGAATATGAGCAGCGAGTTGATGGAGTGAAAAATGAAGCGGCACAGTTCAATGATTTTTATTACAAATTCAAGGATAGCAAAGATTTATTGGCTTTGGCTTTAGGGAACGATTTCACTGCAGAGCAATTGGCTGCCTATGAGCCAACAGACGATGAAGGGAAAGCAGCAAAAGGAATGGTGTTGAACATTATGATGCGTGGAATTAACTTGGATGAATATGTCAGTTACTTCAGTACGCAATTGGATTATTCGTACAACGTAGATTTCAATCCGCGCACTATGGTGGGCGACGATTACAGCAATCCACGTGAGCGCAACTACGGTAACAACCACATTGATGGTCCTGAAGCTCTTCACGGAACACACGTTGCAGGAATTGTTGGTGCAACTAACAACGGAACAGGAATGGACGGCATTTGTAAGACTGCTCAATTGATGATTATTCGTTGTGTGCCAGACGGAGACGAGCGCGACAAGGACGTTGCGAATGCGATTCGTTATGCGGCAGATAACGGTGCACGTGTCATTAACATGAGCTTCGGGAAATCTCATTCTCCGAATAAGGATGTTGTAGACGAAGCGGTTATGTATGCTGAATCGAAAGGAGTGTTGTTGGTTCACGCTGCAGGTAACGACGCGAAGGATATTGATTCGAAAGACAATTTCCCAACTCCACGTTATGCAAACGGAAAGACTTGTTCAACTTGGTTGGAAATTGGCGCAAGTGATAATTCATTGGATCACTTGTCTGCTGACTTTTCGAACTATGGTTATAAGACAGTAGATATTTATGCTCCGGGTGTAGATATCTACGCAACTATCCTAGACAACGAATTCGGTCCATTAAGCGGAACAAGTATGGCTTCTCCGGTTACTGCTGGTGTTGCTGCGGCAATTCTTTCTTACTATCCAAATCTTTCTGGAACTCAAGTTCGCGAGATTATTATCAAGTCTGGTATTTCTTACAAGAAGCATAAAGTTGTAATGCCAGGTGACGAAGAGAAGAAGATTAAATTCGGAAAGCTTTCGAAGTCTGGTAAGGTTGTAAACCTATTCGAAGCTTTGAAATTAGCTGAGAAGATGTCGAAGTAATTTTTTTGATAAGACAACGAAAAGGCCGCGAGAGCGGCCTTTTTTTATAGCTTAAAATCAATGACCGAGCAAAACGAATACGTTTTGTGTGATCCGTTCTTGATTCCAATTTTGGTGTAATAGGGGGTGAGGATAATCTTGCGATGACCATGTCCAGGTATATTGTTGTCGACCATCAATTGCATAACAATGTCTAAGGCTCCGCTGAATCCGTAGCTGCAACATTCGCCGTTGTATCCCGATTTACAGTTCTTTCTGTTATGTCCAATCTCTCCAGATTTTCCTGATTCTAAACACCAACATTTCGCTAACTCATACATCTCGCTGTCGAATACCAGAGGCTTCATAGGCTTCATGGCGTTCAATTCTGAAATGAGAGAAGTTTTGTCTTTAGTATAAGACGCATCATAGGCATAGCCTGTCTTCTTCTCGTCGTATTTCGCGACATAATTCTTCGCGAATTGCTTCGGATACATGCGCGCTAAGTTGATGAGCTTTATGACATTCTTTTCTTCGGAAGAAAGTTGTGTAACAGACTTTGCCGTGTTTGCTGAATCGAGCTGGGCTGCAGAGAAAGCTTGGGCGTTTGCGTTCGAGCAAATTGCACTTCCAACTAGAACAATGAAAACCGAAATGACATGAACGAATTTTAATTTCATAATAAAAGTATTAATGCAAGTAAACAAATAATTAAACCTTGAATCTTTCTTCGGTTGAGTTTTTCTTTAAATATAAAAACCGCGCCAATAGAACCAACAACAAGCACCAAAAGATTATTGATTGCTAATCCGGTGCTTTCCGGCATCCAACCGCTATGATAAAATTCTATGGTGAAAAATATTGATCCGTAGTTAACCAATCCAAGCAAAACGCCTGTCCCCAATTCTTTCAATGGGAATTTTTCCTTTCGGAAAACGAGCTTGTAAATCAAGATACTAATTCCAATAATGCCCGCACCCATGAAGGGCATGCAGGTGAAAAGTGAAAGTTCATTCTGATTTTTAGTAAAGCCTTGAAAATACGCGATACTGAAATCCACGCTAGTGCTACCGAGCAAGAGTATAATCGGATACATGAGCATGTCCTTGTTGAATTTACTCTTTCGGTCTACACTAAAAAGGTACAGTCCGAACATAGCAATAAGCAGTGCAATGGCTTTCAATATTGTTATTTCACCCTTTCCAAAAAAGGCCAAAGCAATTACGGCTAAGACCAACGACATCTTCGAACTAAGCGTGGCCATAGCAATTCCAGACTTCTTGGCTGTTATGGCCATGAAGTAAAAAACGGAAATGAATAGCGAACCCATGATTAATCCGGCTACACTCCAAACAGGAAATTGCAGGGCGCTTTGCGCAGCCTCATGAACATTCGGGACGAAGAAAATTCCGCAGGTGAACGCAACGATGTAGTTGAACACGATGGTCTCGAAAATCTTCGCTTCAATTTGTTCAAAGTATTTGAAGAGCCAATAGATTGCGGCGTTCGTGATGACGCTGAAAATAAGATAGATCATTTGTTTACCGTTACAGTTAAATGATCTACTCCGATGTACTTTTCAGAATAGGGCTTACCCTTTTGAAGGGGTGCTTTCAATCCGGTTTCAATGTTTTTGTTGGAAGTGAATACGCGCATTTCGTCCCACATTCCACTTTCAATAAAGGTATTCAGTATTCCAGCACCCCCTTCAACCAAGATGCTTTGAATGTTCGCGGTATGCAAAACATGCATCCATTCTTCCACGCCCGATTTTTCAAGTGGAAGAATTTCGCACTTGTATCTGGCTTGAACTCCGTTGCCCACCAAGGCAATGGTTCGCGCTTCGTTGTTGAACAACTGCAGCTCTTCCGGAAGACATCCTTTTTCATCGATCACAATGCGAATCGGATTTTCGCCTTCCACCAAACGCACGGTCAGCGCAGGATCGTCGTTGAGCGCTGTTGTTGGTCCAACTAAAATAGCCTGTTCTAAACTGCGCCATTGGTGCACCAACTGTCGCGATTCAGAAGAAGAAATAGGGAAGGAGCCGCGTTCATTTTCTTCACGAATCTTGTCCATGAATCCGTCTGCGGTTTGTGCCCATTTCAAAATAATATACGGACGTTTTTTTTCGTGGAAGGTGAAGAATCGGCGATTCAAGAATCGACAATCGTCTTCGAGAATTCCTTCGATTACTTCAACGCCATTGGCCTTCAGGTGTTCAATGCCTCTTCCATTTACTTCGCTGAAAGGATCGCGTGTGCCTATAACAACGCGCGGAATTCCCATTTCAGTAATGAGGTTTGCGCAGGGTGGAGTCTTTCCAAAATGTGCGCAAGGTTCGAGGGTGACGTAGAGCGTGCATTCCTTCAAAATGCTTTTGTCTTCCACGTAACGAATAGCTTCAACTTCGGCGTGGGGTTCGCCGTAAGCGGTGTGATATCCTTTGGAAATAATTTCGTCGTTGTGCACGATTACGCATCCCACCATGGGGTTGGGAGCCACGGAACCCATTCCGAATAAGGAAAGGTCGAGGGCTATTTGCATATATTCTTCGTGACTCATTCTGCTAATTTATCTGCAATTCCTTGCGCGGCAATCCACGCGGTGGTCCATGCAGCTTGAAAATTATATCCGCCAGTAACCGCATCAATGTTCAACACTTCTCCAGCAAAATACAAAGTCGGAACAAGCTTGTGTTCCATGGTTTGAAAGTTCACGTGCTTCAGATCTACTCCTCCGGCGGTGACGAATTCTTCTTTGAACGTGCTCTTGCCCGTC
>JBEIFO010000044.1:0-10887 GCA_040382375.1 Crocinitomicaceae bacterium | reverse complement strand
TTGCTTGCAAGGCTTATTGCGCCTGAGAATTTCGCGGTTATGGGCATTGTTTTAAGTCTCATGGGATTCGCTGAAATCTTTTCACAGATAGGCCTGGGCCCCGCGTTAATTCAACGAAAAGACATTGAGCAATCGCACATCAATTCGGCTTTCACAACATCCTTGGGATTGGGAATTATCTTCACCTTGTCCTTTGTGGCTGCTGCTCCCATGATTGCTAGAGCTTACGGAATTGATACGTTGAAGGAAATCATTCCTGTCGTGTGCTCAAGCTTTACGATTTCGGCGTTGAGCGTGGTTCCGCGAAACCTCATGATGAAGAACATGAAATTCAAATCGTTCTTCACGGCGAGCATGCTAAGTATTGTTGGAGGAAATTTAGTGGTGGGACTTTGGTTAGCTTACGGGGGTTACGAGATATGGGCTTATGTATGGGCGCTGTTCGCGCAGAATGCACTCATGACTTTGGCTTGCTGGATTCTTCAGCCCACACGCGTTCAATTCAAATGGAATAAAAAGGCAACGCTTCAATTGTTGAATTACGGTGCAGGAAGTTCGCTGTTCAATGCATTGAATTACGCCGCGACGAAAGTAGACGTTGCAGTTCTTCCGCTCTTTTCGAAGGGGAGCGCTCTTTTCCCTAATACAGTTTCATTGAATCAAGCGGGTATGTACGAAAGAGGAGCATATGTGGCGTCACTTCCAATTACCATAATGGCGAAACTGAGCGACAGCGTTCTGTTCAGTGGCATGTCGAAATTGCAGGAAGAGACGGAGCGCTTGAAGCGTGTGGTTTTAGCAGCAACCAATGTGCTGAGTATTTTAATTTTTCCAGTTGCTTGTTTCGTGTTTGTTTTTAGTGAAGACATTCTTCGCGTTTATTTAGGGAACGGTTATATGGGAGCCGCGCAACTGTTGCAATGGTTGTTTGTGGCTGTTATTTTTAGAACACTTACTCGTCCTATTGATTCACTGCTTCGTGCAAAAGGAGAAGTGTATAAGGGCAGTTGGATTAAGGGGATTTACCTGATTCTAATGATTATAGGTGTAATGGTAGCAGCTCGTTTTTCGGTGGAAGCGGTTGCGATTTCCATAGCTGTAACGACTGGAATTCACTACCTCATGATGATTGGCTTTGCGCACAGAATCTCGGGCGTTTCGGTGAAGGAGCAACTGGCGGCTTTGGTTCCCGGGTCACGCATTGGCGCTATGACATTGCTTGCGGCATACCTTGCGAAATACATGGCTGTGCGTTCGCACATCGATGGAATTTGGCTGTTACTATTTGCTGTGATATGTGTTTTTGTAGGAGGATGTTTATTGGTGTACATTCGCCCACAATGGTTGGGAGAAAGAAGCGTTAATCCGCTGTTTATTGTCCCAGAAAGATTTCGGAAATTTCCGTTTTTAAATAGAATTTATAAGGCGTTCGATGAAGAGTAGAGTAGTTGTTTTTTTGATATTTTTTGGGCTTAGCGCAATGGGTGGTTTTGCTCAGAGCAGGCTCATTGTTTCCGCGCCCGACAGCTTGTCTTTTCTGCTGTTTGTAGATAATAATCAAATAAATACAGCTCCTGTTTCTGCCATTCATTTATCTAAGCTGAATGTTGGAAAGCACAACATTAAAGTGGTTGTACAAGCGCAAGAATCGGTGTTAAGTCTGACTACTAAGAATTTAATTTCCCACAGTCTGAGTGTCTCTGTGGTGAACAGTAAAATCGAGTTGTTGATATCGGGAGAGTTGAAAATTCAAGCGAAGTCTTTTCAGAATTGGAAGAACGGTTCGCTGCCGAGTTTGGTGAAAGATTCTGTTTATGTTGGGAAAAAAGGATGTGAAAAACCGGCCATGGCTTCGAAGGTAGATTCAATAGTTTCGATTCTGAAATCTAAATCTTTTGATACCGAACGAAAGATGGTAGCGCGCATGCAATTGGAGGCTGATTGTTTTTTGGTGAAAGACATTGTGAAGATTATTTCCACCATTGAATTGGAAGAAAATCGAATGGATTGCATTGTCGCTTCGCTTACTCAAGTCTACGATTTGGCGGTTATAAGTGAGCTGCTAAATTTGGTCATCCTTGAACGAAACAAGGAAGCCATTCAACAGAAAATTTCACAATTACAAAATCAGTAAGAAACATTAAAAGATTACATTTGAACCATGAAAAAAGTACACAATTTTAGCGCGGGTCCTTGCATTTTACCCTCATCTGTTATTGAAGGTTCAGCAGATGCCATTCGTGAATTCGACGGCATGGGATTGTCGTTGATTGAAATTTCACATAGAAGCAAAAACTTCGAGCGTGTAATGGACGAAGCCCGTCAATTGGTGAAAGATATTTTGAATCTTGAAGATCGCTACGAAGTTCTTTTTCTTCAAGGCGGTGCAACACTTGGATTCTACATGGTTCCTTTGAATATTTTGAAGGAAGGTGGAAAAGCGGCTTACACGAACACAGGTGTTTGGGCAAGCGGAGCTATTAAGGAAGCGAAGTTGGTGGGAAACATTGATGTGGTTACGGACAGTTCGGCTTCGAATCACAACCACATTCCTGAGTTGCCTTCGGTAGATGGATATGATTATTTCCACTACACTTCAAACAACACCATTTTCGGAACGCAATATCAGTATACGCCGAAGGTGAATGTTCCTTTGGTGTGCGACATGAGTTCAGATATTTTCTCGAAGGAATTCAACGCGAATGATTTCTCGCTGATCTACGCAGGTGCTCAGAAAAACATGGGCCCAGCAGGAGCTACGCTTTACATTATTGATAAAGAAATGTTAGGCAAGACAGGAAGAAAGCTTCCGACTTATTTAGACTTGGCTTCACATATTTCAAAGGACAGTATGGCGAATACGCCTCCAGTGTTTTCAGTTTACGCGAGCATGCTCATGCTTCGTTGGATCAAAGAAAACGGTGGATTGAAAGGAATGGAAATTCACAACCGCGCAAAGCAAGAATTATTTTATGCTGAATTAGATCGCAACAGTATGTTCCACGGACATAGCGTTCCAGACAGTCGCTCTTGGATGAATCCAACCTTCCGTTTGAACAACGAAGAGCACGCTGCTGCTTTCGATGCGATGTGGAAAGAAGCAGGAATTAGCGGAATCGCTGGACACCGCAGTGTAGGCGGATATCGCGCTTCCATGTACAACGCACTTCCTTTGGAAAGCGTGCAAGTTTTGGTAGATGTAATGAAAGATTTCGAACGTAAAAACGGATAAGATGAAGATATTAGCAAACGACGGAGTAGACGCAAAAGGACAAGCTGCTTTGGAAGCCATGGGCTGCACGGTGCTTACTGAAAAAGTAAGTCAAGATGCATTGGCAGCTTTCATTCAAAATGAAAACATAGACGGACTTTTGGTTCGAAGTGCAACTACAGCAAGAAAAGAATTGATAGACGCTTGTCCGAATTTGAAGTTCATCGGTCGTGGTGGAGTTGGCATCGATAACATTGACGCAGTTTACGCGCGTGAAAAAGGAGTAGACGTTTTCAATACGCCTGCTAGCAGCAGCGCTAGCGTTGCGGAATTGGTAATGGCTATGATGTTCGCTTCGAACAGATTTCTTTATCAAGCCGGTGGCGCAATGCCAGTAAACGGAGAGGAAACGTTTGAAGTGTTGAAGAAGAATTACGGAAAAGGAAAAGAGGTGAAGGGAAAGACATTGGGAATTGTTGGTTTAGGAAGAATTGGTATCTCACTTGCTGAATACGCCTTGGGATGCGGCATGCGCGTGATGTTCTTCGATCGTTCGAAGGAAGAAGAAACAGTTACGCTTTCCATTAACGGTTCTCCGGTGGAAGTGAAATTGAATGTTTCTTCTTTCGAAGAAGTTCTTCGCGGAAGCGATTTCATTTCGTTGCACGTTCCGAAACAACCGAATGGAAGTTCGGTTATTGGTTCAGCAGAGTTCGCACTCATGAAGAAAAACGCAGTGGTAATTAACACCAGTCGCGGCGGAACCATTAACGAAACTGAACTTATAGAAGCGTTAGACAACGGCGTTATTGCAGGCGCTTGTTTAGATGTGTTCGAAAACGAACCACGTCCGAATGCAGCACTATTGAAGCATTCAAAAATTATTACAACTCCTCATATTGGTGCGGCTACAGCTGAAGCGCAAGAGCGCATTGGTTTAGAGATTGCAGACAATGTGAAACGAATTATGCAAGGCGCATAAGATGAAGTTCAAGCCATTCAAAGCTGTGTTACCCGCAGCAGATAAGGTGCACCTGGTTGCTTCGCGATCTTATGTTTCGTATTCAAAAGAAGATTTGGTAGAAAAGCTTAGCGGCAATCCCTATACTTTTCTGCATGTTATTCATCCCGATGTAGATGGCGATTATCGCGGCAGACGTATAGCCTACTTTGAAGAAGTAAGAAATAATTACGAGAAGTTTTTGAAAGATGATATTTTTACTCATGAAGATAATCAGTCGTTTTTTATATACAGGCAAGATACACCGGAATTTTGGTTTGAGGGTTTATTATGGGCAGTGGCCGTTCAGGATTACGAGCAAGGAAGAATAAAAATTCACGAGCACACCATCAGTCAACGTGAAGGAAGATTCACTGATTATTTAGACACAACAGGCATTAACGCAGAACCTGTTCTGCTAATGTCGAAGGAAGAAACGTGTTTTAGTTTAATGGAACGCATTTGTTTGGAAAACCCTCTTTATTGCTTCACTACAACGGACCGCGTGAAGCACACTATTTGGCAAATTAACAAGGCTGAAGATATTCAAGAGGTTGAAAGTGAAATGTCGCGTGTGAATGAATTGTACATTGCCGATGGACACCACAGAAGCGCGAGCAGTGTGGCGTTGAAGCAACGCAAAGCGGAAGAGGGAAACAATGAAGAGGTCTATCAATACTTCATGGCTTTGGTGCTTTCACAAGCGCAATTGAAGATTTTAGGTTTTCACCGTTTGGTGAAGTGTGTGGTTGAATTCGATTTGAATGTGTTCCTTTCCGACTTGAATAAATTGGGTGATCTTCACGAAGTGAAAGAAACCGAATTGAATTTGAGTGAAGGTAGAATAGGCGTGTACACCAGCGGCAAGTGGTTTGCCTTTCAATTCGAAAAAGAAAAAAATGTCATCGATGCCGAATGGCTTTCAAAAAATATACTTCATCCGATTTTTGGAATTGAAGATGAGCGCACCGACAAGCGCATTGCGCATGCAGACGGATTGGTTCCTTCACATGAGATCGCTAAAATGGTTGATGAAGGAAAAGCGGACTTCGCGTTTTTACTTCATCCAATTTCAACGGAAACACTCATGCGTATTTCAGACGAAGGATCTACCATGCCGCCGAAGAGCACGTATATTTTACCGAAGCTAAGAAGCGGATTGGTTATTTATCCAATGCGATGAGCCACATTCAAGATCAAATAAAATTCTACACGAATCAGTTTCCTTCACACGTGAAGTTGGTGGCTGTTTCCAAAACAAAACCTGTTCAGGATTTGCAAGAAGCTTATGCTGCCGGACAGCGCATCCTCGGTGAGAATTATGTGCAGGAATTGGTAGACAAGCAGGCGCAACTTCCAGCCGATATTGAATGGCATTTCATTGGGAATTTGCAGTCGAATAAGGTTAAGTACATTGCTCCGTTTGTAGCGCTTATTCACGGAGTGAATTCAATTTCCACCTTGAAGGAAATAGATAAGCAAGCGAAGAAATTAAATAGGCAGATTGAAATTTTATTGCAACTTCATGTTGCAACAGAAGAGAGCAAATTCGGATTTTCGGAAGAAGAAGTCTTGGAAATTGCTGCTCAAAAAGAGGTGTATTCCAACGTAAATTTTCGTGGGGTAATGGGCATGGCTTCGTTCACAGAAGACCAGTCGCTTGTTCGAAAAGAATTCCAAGAAGTGAATCGCATTTTTTCTTTGTTGAAGCCGCTCTTCGGAGAAGGGTTCAATGAGATAAGTATGGGCATGAGCGGCGATTGGGAAATTGCCGTTGAGGAAGGAAGCACGCTCGTTCGAATTGGCAGTGCAATTTTCGGAAGTCGTTAGTTCAATGTTTCAGCTACGCTGTAGTCGTTGCGTGTAGCGCTGTTCCGAGAAATAAGTTCGCCCAAGAACCCTGCTAAAAACAAAATTGTTCCAAGTATCATGCATGTCAATGCAATAAAAAATGCGCTTTGATCTGCAATGTTTTTTGCGGTTTCGCCTAGGTATAGCGCATACAATTTCGTTCCGCCGATGTATGCGAAAGAAAAGAATCCGATCATGAACACAAGCGTTCCCAACGTCCCGAAGAAATGCATAGGGCGCTTGCCGAATTTCGACATGAAAGAAATGGTAAGTAGATCTAAAAATCCATTCATGAAACGCTCCATTCCGAATTTCGTTGAACCGAATTTTCGGGCTTGATGCTTCACCACTTTTTCACCAATTTTCTTGAACCCTTGTTGCTTCGCTAACACCGGAATGTAGCGGTGCATTTCACCATAGACTTCCACACACTTCACAACATCTTTGCGATATCCTTTCAAACCACAATTGAAATCGTTCAAGTGAATACCCGTCATTCGGCGAGTTGCCCAATTGAATAATTTCGTAGGAATGGTTTTCGAAAGTGGATCGAAGCGTTCCTTCTTCCACCCGCTAACGACGTCGTAACCTTCATCTAAAATCATTCGAGCCATAGCTGGAATTTCTTCTGGAGAATCTTGAAGATCTGCGTCTAAGGTGAATACCACATTTCCTTGCGCCGCTTGAAATCCCATGTGCAAGGCTGCAGACTTGCCGTAGTTGCGCGAAAATCGAATGCCGCGAACGGTAGGGTAGGTCTGCTTCAATTCTTGAATAACATTCCAGGAATTGTCGGTTGAACCGTCGTCAACGAAGATGACTTCATAAGACATTTGCTCGCGCTGCATAACCTCGTTAATCCAACGTTGCAATTCAGGAAGCGATTCCGCTTCGTTAAGAAGGGGTATGACTAGTGAGCAGTTCATGCAGCTAAGTTAGGCAAATGGATTTTTGCTTTTTCTGTGGAAGATGGAAATGAATAGACCAATAAAAAGATATTGAAAAAAAGTGCTGATCCAAACGATAATTGCAATGAAAATTGGAGAAACGATTGTATCAATGAGGCCGCTGTTTAAAATTTCATTTAACTGCTCTCTGGTTATGCCTTCTGCATTGGTAAGGGATTTCTTGATCTCTTCTTTCATAAAGATGAGCATAGAGTTGTCGATGTAGCTCAGTTGAATGAATTCGAAAAATAGTTTAACGAGTCCAACCACCATACCTATTCTAAGGCAAAACCACAAGGCCTTTCCATAATTGAATCCCTCGAAGTAGGATTTGTATTTGTTTATTCCTAGTGTAAGTCCGAATACAATGATAATGACTCCAATTAATTCAAAAGCGAAGGCCAAAGAAGGGAACCACGATAGGAGTTGTTCGCAAAGTAAATCGCCCAGAGCGATACCTATTCCGAATTTGAAAAGAATTTGAAAGACTTCCTTTCGTGAGGGCGGATTGATTGAGATTTCGTCGGACATGGATTTATTTTTCTTTGGCAAAAGTAACGAATGATTTTGCAATGAAGCGATTCACGCCTTACATTTGCACAAAGGCAAGTCTTATACGACCAGCTCCTTTCAAATCCTCCAGGGCCGGAAGGCAGCAAAGGTAGAAAGTTGTAGCGGTGCGATATAAGGGGCTTGCCTTCTTTTTTTTGTCTTATTTTTGGCTTTATGTCCGAATCAGCCTTCGCTACCAAATACAGATTACGCGCTTATCGCAAGAAGAAAGTGCTAACTGCATTTCTCAAAAAACTTTCGAAGAATCAACCCAAGTCTGCCAGGCCACTTATTGTTGCTGCTCAGAAAGAGGCGTGGAAGCAAGTCGATTGTACCTCTTGCGGCAATTGCTGCAGAACAATGACTCCTACTTGGAAGAAGACTGAAGTGAAGAGACTGGCGACACATTTGGGAATGACGTATCAAGAGTTCTTCGATAAGTGGTTATTCATAGATGAAGCAACAGGGGATATTGTCAACACAACGCAACCGTGTCAGTTTTTCGACATGAAAAAAGGATTATGTGGCGTCTATGAATTGCGTCCGCAGGATTGCGCGACGTTTCCGCACATGTATCGAAGAGATTTTTTCGATCAGACCGAAGTGTACACAGCAAACCTTCACAGATGTCCCGCAACCCTTGTTACCATGGAGGCTTTGGAGAAGGCAATGCGGACATCATGAGTCGTGAAGATTTTACATATTTGTTAAGGCATTTAGCCAAAGGTGGTTTAATTTTGAATAAACTTTAGGATAGTGGAAATGGATCGCGTTGTTTTATCGCCTGCTCAGAAATCGTTGAGAATTAATCTTAACAAAGACATCTACGGAACCTTTGCAGAAATTGGTGCTGGGCAAGAGGTCGTGCGTCATTTCTTTCGAGCTGGAGGAGCAAGCGGCACCATTGCGAAAGCGATGAGCGCGTATGACAAAGACTTCAGCGATGCTATTTATGGAAAGGAAGAGAAGGGAAGATATGTGTGCAAGGCGCGTGTAGATAACATGCTCAATCACGAGTACAGTTTGATTGAAGAGCGTTTAGATCGTGAAGATCATCCAACCAAAGAATTTTTCAGTTACGCCAACACCTTCGCAACAATAAATTTCCAAAAGACCATTCAAGGTCACGGTTGGATGGGTGTGAAGTTTCAGACAGGTTCAAACAGAGAGCCCAACGTTGTAATTATTCATGCGCGTTTGCATGAAAGCGATGTATTGCTGCAGCAAGCCACTGTGGGGAACTTAGGAGTGAACTTGCTTTACGGGTGTTTTTACACCTTCAAGCAACCCAAGGAATTGCTACTTTCTTTATACGACAACATAAATCGTGATCAGGTTGAAATTGATACCATTCAATTTTCAGGTCCTGATTTCGAAAATGTGGACAATAGATTAATGTCTTTACAATTGGTGAAGAATGGAATGACTGAAGCGGTTATTTTTTCTCCGGATGGTGAAAATTTGCAAGCTGCAGACGTTTTGTATAAGAAGCATATTTTGGCATTGCGCGGGTCATTCAGACCGGTAACCAAGGTGAACATAGATATGATTGCGAAAGGTTTGAAAATGTTCGAAGGTGACCGCAAAGTAGATTCAGAAAAGGTGCAAGTGTTGTTTGAAATAACTCTGAATAATTTACGTTCAGATGGTGAAATTGACGAACAGGATTTTTTAGATCGCGCCGAAATTTTATGTTCGCTTGGACAAACGGTATTGGTTTCAAACTACTCGAAATATTATAAGCTGGCAGAGTACTTCACGAAATACACCAACGAACGTATGGGTATTATCATGGGGACGAACATGCTGGTGGAATTGTTCGATGAGAAATACTACCGCAATTTGAACGGTGGAATTTTAGCTGCATTTGGAATTCTCTTCAGTAGAGATTTGAAAATATATTTATACCCTTGGTTCGACGAGAAAACAAATACATTGTACACTACAGAGAATTGTCCTGTGCATCCGCGTTTGCTTCCGCTCTTCCGCTACATGGTAGATAACAAACGTATTGTTGACATTGCGGAATACAATCCAGATGTTCTTTCGATTTATTCTCGCGATGCCTTAGACCTAATTCACAATGGGCACCTCGGTTGGGAAGAAATGGTTCCGACCTACGTAGATACATTAATAAAGGAAAACAAATTGTTCGGATATGATCCAGAGCAAATACCGAATCCAGATTTCACACCACCCGTTAGAACGAAGTGGAGCGAGTCATTGAATTCAAACTAATCAGAAAATAATTAAATAGATATGTCATATTTTTTCACATCAGAGTCCGTGTCTGAAGGGCACCCAGATAAAGTAGCCGATCAAATTTCAGACGCGTTAATTGATGCGTTTTTGGCCCAAGACCCCGAGTCGAAGGTGGCTTGTGAAACCTTGGTAACAACTGGTCAGGTGGTTGTAGCTGGAGAGGTGAAATCGAAGGCATATGTGGATTTACAAGATATTATTCGCGACACAATTGCTGAGATTGGGTATACGAAGAGTGAGTATATGTTCGAAGCGAAGTCTTGCGGAATCTTATCTGCTATTCACGAACAGTCTGCCGATATTAATCAAGGGGTAGACAAGAAGAACAAGAAAGATCAAGGTGCCGGTGACCAAGGTATGATGTTCGGTTATGCAACGAACGAGACCGACAATTACATGCCGCTTCCGCTGGAGTTAGCGCATTCGTTGTTGCGTGAGTTGTCTAACATTCGCAGAGAAGGAAAGCAAATGAAGTATTTGCGTCCAGACGCGAAGAGCCAAGTAACCATTGAGTATTCAGACGATCACAAGCCAATGGGAATTTCGGCGATTGTGGTGAGCACTCAGCATGATGATTTCGACAAGGAAGGGAAGATGTTGGCGCAGATCAAAGAAGATGTTCGCACGATCTTAATTCCTCGTGTCATGAAGAAGCAACCGAAGCGCATTCAGAAGTTGTTTGATGGAAAGTATGCGTTGCACGTGAATCCAACCGGGAAGTTTGTTATCGGAGGTCCTCACGGTGACACCGGATTAACTGGAAGAAAAATTATTGTAGATACATATGGTGGAAAGGGAGCTCACGGTGGTGGAGCATTCAGCGGAAAAGATCCGAGTAAAGTAGACCGCAGCGCAGCTTATGCTATGCGTCACATTGCGAAGAACTTGGTTGCAGCGGGTGTTTGTGACGAAGTGTTGGTTCAGGTGGCTTATGCCATTGGTGTTGCGAAGCCAGTAGGATTCTATGTGAATACTTATGGAACAGCTCGTGTTGCAATGAACGATGGACAAATCGCATCTTTGATTTCGAAGAATGTAGGAATGACTCCGTATGAAATTGAAAC
>JBEIFO010000043.1:0-10899 GCA_040382375.1 Crocinitomicaceae bacterium | reverse complement strand
CTGCGCAATACATTTCCACCTACAACCAAATCAATTCCGTTCTTCAAACGTTCTTTATGTCGGAATTGCAATCCACTTTGATAGGGTATGCGATTACCGGTCCACCAAGCCATAGATGCATCGCGCGGTTTGTCATAGGTGGTTCCGAAGGTTGAAACAAATGTTTCCGGTTCTTTTCCGGGATAAGCGGTGCGGACGTGAATAACTCCGTTCAACGCAGCACTTCCGTATTGCACAGATGACGCGCCTTTCACGACTTCAATTTGTTCGGCCAATTCGAGCGGAACATAATTCCATTTAATGTCGTTGCGATCTGCAGTAATGAGTGGCTGATTGTCTACTATAAGCAACACGCGCGTCCCCGCACCGAAGGCATATCCGCTTCCGCCGCGAATACTCGCTTGTCCGTCAATAATGGTCAATCCTGGCAAACGTTCAACCGCCTTCGCTAAATCCGGAGTAATACGCTGAATGAGTTCGGTAGATTTAATGACGTCTATGCTTAGGGTTTGCAATTCGAGCGCTTGTAAGTAGCGCGAAGAGCCTATAACAACCGTTCCTGTGGAAGAGCTCTGTGCTTTCAAGAAGATGCTCAAACCCGCTTCATACATTGCATTTGTAATGGCCAATGTGCTGTCTGCATGACCAATGTGTTTGATCGAAATTGAATCAAGGATATCGGTTTTATTCAATTTGGAAGTCCCTGAAAGATCAGTAACACCAATGGTAACTTTCTTCGAGAACACCATTGCACCGGGCAAGGGCTCGCGAGAGGTTTCGTCGAATATGCGAACTTTTAATGTCTGCGCTGAAATCGAAGTCGCAAGAATTGTTAAGAGAAGGATAAGGCGGAAGCGCATGTTGCGAAGATAATCAAAACGGCGGAGCCGATGACACCGAAGGTGATGACCAGCAAAGCTGGATGACACAACACGTTGTGATGACAATCTGCGATTGATGACAACTTCGTTGATGACGCTCCGCGAAGCGGTCATCCGGAACGGTCATCCCGCACGGTCATCCCGCAGGGTCATCCGGAACGGTCATCCACGCAGTGGTCATCCCATAGGGTCATCCGCGAAGCGGTTATGGATCAACGCGAAGCGTTAAGGAACTCTATGCATATCTCATTAAACTCCCCCGGCTTCTCAATATTCACCACATGACCGCTGTTGGGAACCACGATGAGTTCAGAGGAAGAGAATCGCAATGCGAGTTTTTTTATGGAAGGAAGAAACATGTGATCTTCTGCGCCCATTACATAGAGCGTCTTTGCGGGAGTTTCTTTTTTTCGGAAGGAAGAAAGAAGCGGATTTACTTGAGTAACCAATCCGAACCACTTTTTGAATTCGGTTTGTTCGAGTTTTTTTGCTTCTCGAATGAATATGTTTCGCGCTTCCGAATTGCTTTTCTTCGGCATAATAATGAAGGCGAAAAGTCGGTAAAGGATGAGGTAAGGAATTAGCGACTTGAAAGTGTCGCCAAATCTCATGAGAAATTGTCCGCGAACATTCAGTTTCATGGTTGCTCCAGCTAAAATCATGGATTTTACTACAGAAGTAGCCCGTTCGCTAATGTCGCGAATGACAATGGTTCCCATGGAAATGCCAACGAAGTGCGTGCATTTGATTTTCAAATGTTCAAGTACTTCAATGACTTCGTTGCCTATTTCTTCGAAGTTGTATTTTTCTTTTTTAAGCGGACGAACGTTTTTCGATTGTCCATGTCCGCGTAGATCAATGAGCAACACATTGAAGTGTTTTTGAAATGCGCGAATCTGTTTGAACCAGATGGCACTGCTTCCTCCAGCCCCGTGAATGAACGTTACCCATTCGTTCGAGCTGTCGTGATTGAAAATAGAGTAGTGAAGAATTTGTCCGTTGGAAGAATTGATCACGCGCCTATAGATTGTGCGGCTTCCTTTCCAACCAATTCAACTGCTGTGCGAACCATTCCAGCTACATCGTAACCGCATTCTGCATACAATTGGTCTTGTGTTCCGTGCTCTATGTATTGATCAGGAATTCCCAAACGCTTCACCTGTGATGTGTAACCGTTATCGGCCATGAATTCAATCACAGCGCTTCCCATTCCACCTTGAACACATCCGTCTTCCACAGTGATCACATGCTTGAATTTTCCGAATACTTCATGAAGCATTATTTCATCAATCGGTTTCGCGAAACGCATATCGTAATGAGCTGCTGAAATGCCTTGCTCTGCCAATGCTTCGCATGCCTTCACCGCGTAATTTCCAATTGGACCTATCGTTAGAATAGCAACGTCGTCACCCGACTTTATCTTCCTTCCCGTTCCTACTTTAATTTCTTTCATAGGTGTTTTCCAGTCGGTCATAACACCGTTACCTCTCGGATAACGAATGCTGAACGGACCTTGATCTGTAAGCTGTCCGGTGAACATCAAATCGCGCAATTCACTTTCGTTCATTGGGCTTGAAACGACCATGTTTGGAATGCAACGCATGTAGGCTAAGTCATAGGATCCGTGGTGTGTAGGGCCATCGGCACCAACCAATCCGCCGCGATCTAAACAGAAAACGACATTTAATTTTTGAATAGCAACGTCGTGAATGACTTGGTCATAGGCGCGTTGCATGAAGCTTGAATAAATATTACAGAAAGGAACAAGTCCTTGCGTAGCCATTCCCGCAGAAAAAGTAACTGCGTGTTGCTCTGCAATTCCTACGTCGAAGGCACGCTTTGGCATAGCCTCCATCATCAGTTTCAACGAGCAGCCACTTGGCATTGCTGGAGTAACACCCACAATCTTTTCGTTCTTCTCTGCTAATTCAATAATGGTATGTCCGAATACATCTTGGTACAACGGCGGTTGTGGATTTTTCGGAACAACTTTTACAATTTCTCCAGTCTCTTTGTTGAAGAGTCCAGGCGCGTGCCACTTCGTTGGAGAGCCCGCCTCTGCTGGCGCGTAGCCTTTTCCTTTCTTCGTAACACAGTGCAAAATTTTTGGACCAGGAATGTCTTTCAAATCGCGCATCACCTTCACCATATAATCCACATCGTGTCCGTCAATTGGACCAAAGTATCTCCACTTCAACGATTCGAAATAATTACTTTCTTTGATTAACGTGCCTTTCAGTGCTTCAGAAATTTTGTGTGCAATGTGTTGCGCGTTCGGTCCGAATTTCGAAACCTTTCCCAACAACTGCCACACATCGTCTTTCACTTTATTGTACGTGCGTGAAGTAGTGATGTCTGTTAAGTATTCTTTCAACGCACCCACATTCGGGTCAATGCTCATGCAATTGTCGTTCAACACAACAAGCACGTTGCAATCCGCTGTAGAACCGTGGTTCAGACCTTCGAAGGCGAGACCTGCAGTCATGGCTCCATCGCCAATAACTGCGATAACTTGGCGGTCTTTTTCTTCTTTCACTTTGCTAGCCACCGCCATTCCAATAGCTGCAGAAATTGAAGTGGAACTGTGTCCAACTCCAAACGTATCGTATTCGCTTTCGCTTCTTTTCGGGAAACCCGAAAGACCTTTGTAAATTCTATTTGTGTGGAAATTGTCTCTTCTTCCCGTTAAGATTTTATGTCCGTATGCCTGGTGCCCAACGTCCCAAATCAATTGATCGTAGGGCGTTTCGAAAACGTAATGAAGAGCAACGGTCATTTCAACCACACCTAAACTTGCTCCGAAGTGTCCGCCTTTTTCAGATACGATGTCAACAATGAACTGACGAAGTTCTGTACACAATTGTTTGAGTTGCTCGTCTTTTAAGCCATTGCGAAGGGCAATGGGATTATCGAATTGAGCGAGTAGAGGGCCTGGAGTGAATGTCGACATATTAACAAAGTTAACACTTACGCTCCAAGTTTGTTCAAGGAAACTTATTCGAAAATAAGTTTTCTGTGTGTTACCGAGTTTCCACTTTGAATTTGAACAATGTAGAAACCAGCAGCATGTTTCGGAATTGAAAAAGTATGTGTTCCCACACTTAGATTTCCGTTATAAATCTGGTCAACGATTTCTCCTGCACTGTTAAACAAGACAACGCTGGTTTTCTTGTGAGCAGCGCTTCCAAGAACGAGCGTTGCTGCATCGCTTGTTGGATTTGGATAAAGCGAAACTTCTAAGGGTGATTCAGTGATTTCAATGAAATTACCAAGTGTGTCAACGGCAGTAATATTGATATCGTCGAGGTATAGATTATTTCCACCGTAACTAATGAATTCATATTTCAGTTGGAAATGATCGGTCATGTAATTTTGCGCGGTTAGCGTAAGCGTTTCACCGCTCCATTGATCTGTTGAACTCGGAGTGAAGGCAAGGTTAGTCGCTGTTCCGGTTGGTAAGTTGGTTGTTCCTTTGCGAATTCTAGCAAGGGTCCATGAAGTTCCGCAATCTCCTGATGCACTCACGCGAAGGCGATCATCGGTTACCGAAACTCTACTTGCGTATGCCCATTTGTAGCTCACGAAAATAGTATCCATAGCGCTCATGTCGAAGGTGTTCGAAATGAATTCGTCTACGTGTCCAGATTCGCTAGTGAAATTAGCAAGTTTCAATCCTTTAGTACCACTGTAATTGGTGGTAACCACTTGCCATGTTTCGTCTAAATCTGGATTGTTCACGAACCAGTTGTTGCCAGGCCATGTCCCTTCAAATCCTTCCATTAGCGGTGTATTCAAACCGGCACCACCAAGCACTGTGATGACGTTCGAATAGGTTTTTGAAAGTTGATCAGCACCGTTGCTAACGGTAAGTGTTACAGTGAAAGTTCCAGGTGTGTCGTATGTGTGTATTGGATTCTGATGAACAGCAGGATCGCTGCCTACAAGTGTTACACCGTCTCCGAAATTCCAGTTCCATGAGGTAATTCCGTGGTAAGAGATGTCGGTGAAGGTCACGCTGTCTCCAGTGCACAAAATGTTTTTGTTGAATTCGAAATCGGCAACACAAAGGGCCGGATTTGTTACTCCTGTAGCCAATAAATTTGAAGCTGTAATTAAACTACTACGTTGAGCTACGCTGCTCGTAATCGCAGCGCGCATGCGTGTGCGCTGCCCCTGGGTAAACATGCGTGAACAGTAAGAATACTCCATATAGTTCTGAACGTTGTCTACCGTGTTTCCGCAAGAACTTCCTGTAAGAGAGCAGCTGGTCCAACCTATTGTGTTCGGAGTATCCGTTACATTATCATCTTGATTGCAATTCGTAGAAACTCCTGGAGAGTTACCCGGCCCCCAAGCGTGGTATAGGTTCAGCCAATGACCTGCTTCATGTGTTAGGGTGCGGCTGCGTTGAGAAGTGCTAGTTCCAATGGCACCCATGTAATCGGAACGAAGAACAATACCATCTGTACCAGCTCCCCAAAATCCAGCAACGTCACCTGGTAAATTGGTATAACCAGCAGCCCCAGCAGCATCTAGGCAAATCCAAATATTTAAATATTTATTTCGAGGCCAAATGATGAGATCCTTCATGTCTTGTCCACCATCAGAGGTAAGAGGTGAAACAATTCTGTTTATTCCTCGTGTGCAATTGCCATTAGGGTCTTTGGTTGCCAACACGAATTCAATACCTATATCAGCAGTTATGTTTTCAAATGCGGTTACAACTAAGCTAATATCGGAGTTCAACATAGCGAAGTCGCGATTTAAAATAGAAAGACCGTTTAAAATCTGATCGTCAGAGATGTTTTCTGTTCCATTGTTATGAATGACATGAAATACAACAGGAATGGTATAAATGGTTTGTGACCCTCGCTCGGGCGCATTATCAACGAAATTTTCGGTGTAAGTTTCAAGGGCTTCTCCTGCACGACGAGCGATTCCTTCGGCTTCAGGATACATGCCGAACATGCGCACGCGATTTTCGCGTTCGCCGCAATACAAATGCTCATCTTGAGCGAAGACACCGGTTGCAACAAGTCCAAGTATTGCAATAAAAATGGATTTCAAAATTTTCATGGTGAACAAAAATAAACGAATGTTGGCTTGAACAATTTTGTTTTCGAGTATTTTCTTTTCATTGTTTTATACCTAGCTTTCGATGTAACTTTGTAGGTCTTAGAAAGAACATGAAAAATATTCGAAATTTTTGCATCATTGCGCACATTGATCACGGGAAATCGACCCTTGCAGACAGAATGTTGCAAATAACCAAGACCATTGAAGATCGTAAGATGGTAGCGCAAGCGTTAGACGACATGGATCTTGAGCGAGAGAAGGGCATTACCATCAAGGCGCATGCTATTCAGATGTTGCACAAAATTGGCAACGAACAATTCGTGTTGAATTTGATCGACACTCCCGGTCACGTTGACTTTTCTTATGAAGTTTCTCGTGCCATTGCTTCTTGCGAAGGCGCCATTCTTATTGTAGACGCTTCTCAAGGAATTCAAGCGCAAACGATTTCAAACTTGTACTTAGCATTGGAAAATGATTTGACAATCATTCCAATTTTGAATAAAATAGATCTTCCGAACGCCGACCCTGAGTTGGTGAAAGATCAGATTGTAGATTTAATCGGATGCGAGCGTGATGAAATTTTAGCCGCAAGCGGAAAAACGGGTGAGGGAGTTGCAGAAATTTTAGATGCCATTTGCGCGCGCATTCCGGGTCCGGTTGGAACCGTTGATGCACCATTGCAAGCGATGGTGTTCGACTCAGTGTTCAATTCATTCCGTGGAATTATTGCTTACTTCCGAATTAAGAACGGTGTTCTTCGAAAAGGAGACAAGGTGAAGTTTATGAGCACAGGCAAAGAATATTTTGCCGACGAAGTGGGCGTTTTGGGAATGGATTTGAAGCCGCGCGACTTTGTTGCTGCCGGCGATGTTGGATATATTATTTCTGGAATTAAAACTGCTACCGAAGTAAAAGTGGGTGATACCATTACAACCCTTGCTAACCCTTCTCCTGAAGCTCTGCAAGGTTTTGAAGATGTTAAGCCCATGGTATTTGCTGGAATTTATCCGGTAGATACAGACGAGTACGAAGAGCTTCGCGCGAGTATGGAAAAGCTTCAGTTGAACGATGCGTCTTTGGTGTTTGAACCTGAAAGTTCTGCGGCGCTTGGATTCGGTTTCCGTTGCGGATTCTTAGGAATGTTGCACATGGAAATTATTCAAGAACGCTTGGAACGCGAGTTCAACATGACTGTTATTACGACTGTTCCGAACGTTAGCTACATCTGTTACACCACGAAGGGAGAGAAGTTAGAGATTAACAATCCTTCGGAACTGCCAGAACAGAACTTAATAGACTATGTTGAAGAACCGTTTATCAAAGCGCAAATCATAACCAAGACCGAGTACATTGGCGCAATTATGACCTTGTGTATTGAAAAAAGAGGGATGCTGCAAAACCAGCTATACCTAACAACAGATCGCATAGAGTTAACATTTGAAATGCCTTTGGCTGAAATCGTATTCGATTTCTACGATCGTTTAAAGACCATTTCGAAAGGCTATGCCTCGTTCGATTATTTCAGAATTGGCTACCAACAAAGTTTGTTAGTGAAATTAGATATACTCTTAAACGGAGATCAAGTAGATGCTCTAAGTGCTCTTATTCACAAAGACCACGCATACGAATTGGGTAAGAAAATCTGCATGAAATTGCGTGAGTTGATCCCAAGACAACAGTTCTTAATCGCACTTCAAGCGGCCATTGGCGCCAAAATCATTGCTCGCGAAACCATTAACGCCTTGCGTAAAGACGTTACTGCAAAATGTTACGGCGGTGATATCTCGCGTAAGCGTAAGCTTCTTGAAAAGCAAAAAGAAGGAAAGAAACGCATGCGTCAAGTTGGATCTGTAGAAGTTCCACAGGCAGCGTTTTTGGCGGTGCTTAAGCTGAATAGCTAAACTCAGACTACGTCTGATCAATCCTTCGGATCAATTACTACGTAATCAATCACGTTGTGATCAATCCTGCGGATCAATTGCGGATCAATCAATCAGGTTGTGATCAATCCTTCGGATCAGTTACTTCGTAATCAATCACCTCGTGATCAATCCTTCGGATCAATTGCTGTTCAATAAATGTATTAGATTAACCCTCGCTGAAAAATCACGAAGTGATTGATCAGTCGAAGACTGATTGATCCGAAGGATTGATTGCTCCGCAATTGATCTGACGAAGTCAGATTGATCAGACTCCGTCTGATTACATCGTCCAATCTTCCAAAAACTTCGTCGTGAAATCCCCTGAACGGAACTTCTCGTCTTTCATAAGTTTTTGGTGGAAAGGAATCGTAGTTTTAACGCCTTCAATGATATACTCGTCTAGAGCGCGTTGCATTTTCGCAATGGCTTCTTCACGTGTTTGAGCAACGGTAATCAATTTCGAAATCATGGAATCATAGAACGGGGGAATCACGTATCCAGCATAGGCGTGAGCATCTATGCGAACCCCGTGGCCGCCAGGACAATGGTAGTCGGTGATTTTGCCTGGAGAAGGCATGAAGTTTTTGTATGGGTCTTCAGCGTTAATACGACACTGAATGGCATGCATAGTCGGATAGTAATTTCTTCCTGAAATAGGTTCTCCTGCAGCCAATTTAATTTGCTCCTTCACCAAGTCGTAGTCTATAACTTCTTCGGTAATGGTGTGCTCTACTTGAATACGTGTATTCATTTCCATGAAGTAGAAATTGCGGTCTTTGTCGACCAAGAATTCTACTGTTCCAACGCCTTCGTATCCGACAGCAAGAGCAGCTTTAATAGCGGCCTCACCCATGCGCTCGCGTAATTCCGGAGTCATGTATGGAGAAGGAGTTTCTTCAACCAATTTCTGATGTCTTCTTTGAATAGAGCAATCGCGTTCAGAAAGGTGACAAGCTTTTCCGTATTGGTCACCTGCAATTTGAATTTCAATGTGACGCGGTTCAACTACGAATTTCTCCATATAGATACCGTCGTTTCCGAAGGCAGCACCGGCTTCGCGTCTCACCATTTCCCAAGCGCTTTCCATCTCGTCTTCGCTGTTCACCACACGCATACCTTTTCCACCACCGCCTGCGGTAGCTTTCAAGATTACAGGATAAACAATTCCAACAGCCAATTCCTTCGCGTGCTCAAGACTTTCAATTAACCCATCACTACCGGGAATGGTAGGAACTCCAGCATCGCGCATGGTTTGCTTTGCTGAAGACTTATCGCCCATAGAGTCGATCATCTCAGGAGAAGCGCCTATGAATTTGATTCCATTCTCTTTACATACCTTAGAGAAGGTAGCATTTTCAGAAAGGAATCCGTATCCTGGGTGAATCGCATCTGCATTGGTAATTTCAGCAGCAGCAATAATGCTTGAAATCTTTAAATAGGACTCTTTACTAGAAGGGGGTCCTATACATACGGCCTCATCTGCAAAGCGCACATGAAGGCTATCGCGGTCGGCAGTTGAATAAACAGCAACCGTTTTAATACCCATTTCTTTGCACGTACGAATAACACGTAGCGCAATTTCGCCGCGATTGGCAATTAATATTTTGTTAAACATGGAAGTAGTGTTTAAGTGCAATTATGCTGGTTCAACCAAAAATAATGGTTGATCAAATTCAATTGGTGACATGTCGTTCACCAAAATCTTCACGATTCTACCTGAAACTTCAGATTCAATGTCATTGAACAACTTCATGGCTTCAACGATACAAACTTTGTCTCCAACTTTAATTTCAGAACCCACCTCAACGAATGCAGGTTTCTCTGGAGAAGCAGAACGGTAGAACGTCCCAATCATTGGGCTTCTAATCTCAATAAGATTCGAAGCAACCGGAGCTTCAGCCACCGGAGCAACGGGAGCAGCAGATGCCACAGGCGCAGCAGCTGGCATAGCCATTGGAGCAGGTGCAGCCATCATTGGCGCAGAAGCCACTTGAACGAATTCTTGTTTTCCTTTTCCAGGAGTCTTAATGGTGATTTTGAAATCTTTTTGCTCGATTTCCACTTCACTTACGCCACTTTTCGCAACGAACTTAATTAGATCTTGAATTTGAGTAATATTCATCGTTTTTTGAATTTTTCGTTTGAATTGAGGGCAAATATATAGCTTTTTGGTTCGTTTTTGAGAAAAAAGGAAGTTTCGATTAAAGGTCTTACGAAGGTGCTATGCAAGGTGCTTCGCAAGTAGACTTCGCGTAGCGACCTTCCTCGGGACCTTTCGAAGAACCTTCCACTGGACCTTTCGAAGAACCTTCCAATGGACCTTTCGAAGAACCTTCCAATGGACCTTTCGAAGAACCTTCCAATGGACCTTGCAATGCATCTTGAAACAGGTTCTTCGCAAGCGAGGTTTATTTATTCGCTTTATTTTTCACAAACCGCGATAACGCATAGAGTTCATTTAATATTTCTCGTGATTTAATCGATAAATCCTCAAATTGATCTTGGGTGATGTAGTTTTTGAACTTCATGACACTTATCCAGTAATTTGTTTCGTCAGCCTCTCGAATAGAAATAGATAATTTATGTAAATACATTTTATCGGTGTTTGAGAATTTTGCCTCTCTTAAATTGGCTGCCACAGATGTTGAACTTCGGAATATTTGATCGGCCATGTAATAATCTTTTTTCACATCCCTTATGTCTTTTGTTATTGCCATTATTTCAAGCGCAAGCTCTTCTGACTTTTTATAAACTGATTTTTTCATCTTTTTTCTTTCAAAAATGTGACTTTATTCCTTTCACCTCTACAAACACTTATTCCTACATTTCTCTACAGCCCTTGTCAGTGCTTACTTCCAGAAGCATAAATTCCTTTATTTAAATGCACTTTCCCTTGCTACCCACCTTCCGCAGGACCTGTTTCAAGATGCAATGCAAGGTCTTTTAGAAGGTCGCTACGCGAAGCACCTTTCGAAGAACCTTCCGTAGGACCTTGTGAAACACCTTCCGCAGGACCTGTT
>JBEIFO010000042.1:0-11082 GCA_040382375.1 Crocinitomicaceae bacterium | reverse complement strand
GTCGGATACCTTGAGTGTATTTGTTGCTAAATCGCCGAAGCTAAAGAAGTTCAAATTTTCAGGCGCTATTCAGCAAAATCCGAAGTCTCTCATTTTAGTGAAAGCCCCCGCCTATGCGGTCTTGAAACGAAGTACTTGTCAGGTTACAGTTCAAGGAATTCAGGCTACAGGAACTATTGCAGAGACAAGCTCACCTTTGCATTTCGCAATACAAATAGATGCGAATGCGAGTGAACTTGTTGGAAAGGGAAGCATTCGTATTTTGCCTGGCGCATGGGAAACGGCTTACGGCACAACGAAGGACACCCTTCAAACCAATTTTGAATTTCCTTCTCTAGAAAAACTAGGAAGTCTCGAACTTTCTATTCCACTTTTGGAAGACAAAAGTTTCAAGAAATTCGTTGAACTTCGAAATGAAAAGGGAACTGTGGTTCGAAAAGTAGATTATGCGGAAACCCTTGTCTTCACTGGCATTCAGCCAGGGAAGTACACCGTTCGATTGGTTCACGATGTGAACCGGAACGGTCAATGGGACATTGCAGATCTTCAGAAAAAAATAAGAAGCGAACCCGTTAGCGTTTTTTCCAAACCCATTGAAGTGCGCGCCAACTGGAGCGTGAAGGTGGTGCTGAATTAGAACTTCAATCGCGAAGATCGTATTTTGAAAATAGGTGTCTTCTTGTTTTCGCACCACGTGCGAACAATCTCCTTCGAATCGAAATCTCCCGCTTCAGCTGCGGCTTTCCAGTATTTGCACGCCTCGTCGTTTTCCTTCAACAAATAAGATGTTTCACCCGAATAATACAGTGCTTGAGCATATGATGCACTTGATGGCTTTAGCATTTGTTTGAAAATGGCCAACGCCTCTTCATACTTCTGCATATCGAGCAAAGAAATGCCCGCTTGGAAATGCGCCTCTTCTAAGGTGCTATCTAGCGCATAGGCTTCGAGAAAAGTTTCTGCCGCTGCACCGAATTGTTTGCGACTTTGGTGAATGGCAGCATCTAAAAAATAAGCTGGTGCATATTTTTCGTTCAATGAAAAAACTATTTCAAGTGCATCGCGGCTTTTTGAATATTTATGTTGAAGGTAATACGCCGAAGCCAACCAATAATGTCCTTGAAAATTCATGTTGTGCTCGCGTGTGTAGAGCTTCAGCAATTGAACCGATTCGCTTAAATTACCCAATGAATATTCACAAATCCCGTTATTTAACAGCAGAGATTCGTCTTTGCATCCGTTCGATTTCGCCTCGTTGTAATTCAAACTTGCTTGCTGAAATTGCCCGAGTTTTTGAAGCGCATTGGCTTTAATGAAGTAATCACACGCCTCGAATTTTTCTAGTTGATTGATGCTATGCAGGGCAACGTCATAATTTCCTTCGGCATAATGCTGAATGGCTGCTGCGCGATAATCTTGTCCAACTGTCAAGTTAGCCAACCCAATGAAAAGAAGAAATACTATTTGTTTCACATTGGAAAAGTACGTCAACGAACGATTTAAGTTTCCTCTAACCGATTTTTTTTTAAACGTCAGATGTTCAACACTTTTGAATTCTTGTCGTATTCTTAGAACTTTTTGGCTGTTCTTTACTTTACCAAAACCATATTTAAGTAATTTATTATTACATGAAAAGAATTTTACTTCTCGTTTTTTCTGCGCTAACCCTCATCGGCGCTCATGCTCAAGACCTCTTGGGTATTAGCTCGAGCAACTACGGTGGGCTCTCGAGTGTTTATATAAACCCAGCGAACCTGGCAGACAATCGATTGAAATTCGAAATTCAATTATTCGGTACAGGCTTCGGCGTTGCGAATAATTTTATGGGCTTCAAACCGAGCTATTTGGTTCGTGAGGGTGGGCTAACGTCCACAACTTATCCGTTGCTAGACCCAACGCCAGCGACAGAAGATTTTACAACAGCTAACTTCGAAGACAACCGAAGAGCATTTGTATTCAACAACATTTATTTGCCCAGCTTGTTGGTTTCCATCAATGAGAAAAATTCCATTTCGCTTTCAGCGAGAGCGCGCACGTATGTCAACGTAGATGGGGTAGGTTCAGAGTTGTATCGTCTCGCATACAACTCATTGAATTACCCTTCATTGTACAACACGAGAATTACCAATGATAAGCTTTCTATACAAACGATGACGTGGATGGAATATGCCTTAGGGTATGGACGCGTGTTGATTGATCAAGAAAAACATTTCTTGAAGGCTGGTGTAACCTTAAAAGCTTTGCAAGGCTTGCAGTCGGCCTATTTGTTCATTGATAATTTAGACTATGCAGTGAATTCCGATTCAACGCTTTCGTTGTACAACGCAGACGTGCAATACGGTCACTCAACGAATTTCGAGACGAATCAAAATAACGCGAACTACCGGGTGGTTTCGAATCTAGGTTTGGGCTTCGACTTCGGTGTAATCTACGAATGGCGCCCGGACTACGCAAAGCATAAGCACGACATGGATGGTGAGACAAACGTTTGGAAGCGCAACGAGAATAAATACAAGTTGAAAGTGGGGGTATCTATGACAGACTTGGGGGGCGTGAGGTTCTCGAAGGGTGGACAAAGCGGTGACTTCACTGCGAATACGACCAACTGGGACATTTCGAAATTGGATTTTGGAACCACGCCAATTGCAGCGTTAGATGATACACTTAGCGCTCGCTTTGGCGGAACCAATGCTGGAGCAGATTACAAAATGAATTTGCCAACGGCCTTTAGCACGCAAATCGATTATCACATTTGGAAAGACTTATACATCAATCAAACGAACTTTATTGCGTTCGGATTCAATTCCAACCCGAATAAGATTCACGATTTCACAACTATTTCTGTGACTCCGCGCTGGGATCATCGCATTGCCGGTGTTTCTGTTCCAATTAGCTACAACAGTTTAATGGGAACACGCACCGGACTTGCTTTGAGATTGGGTCCTGTTACGTTTGGAACGAGCAGCATGTATCCATATCGCGCCTTCCTTCGCGGAGACGGTTTCGGTTCAAAAGATATTTCAGGATTAGATGCCTATGTTATGGTTCGCATTCCAATTGCCTACAAGCGCATCAAGGACCGTGACGGAGATAAAGTTTCAGATCGCAAAGACCAATGTCTTAAAGTTCCTGGAACTTGGGAGTTTCGTGGTTGTCCAGATCGCGACGGTGATCATATTCGCGATGAAGCGGACGAGTGTCCTGATGTACCTGGCTTGGCAATTCTTCACGGTTGCCCCGATAAGGACGGTGATGGTGTTACAGACTTAAAAGACGATTGCCCTGATGTGGCTGGTATAGTTCAATTGAAAGGTTGTCCGGATAAAGATGGTGACGGCATTACCGATTCGAAGGACGATTGTCCAGAAGAAAAGGGATTGGCTAATTTCAATGGTTGCCCAGACCGAGATTCAGACGGGGTAATGGATCGCAATGACGATTGTCCAGATGATAAAGGTTTGGTTAAGTATAACGGTTGTCCAGATAGAGATGGAGACCAAATTCTTGATCAAGATGATGATTGTCCAGATCTTCCTGGTTTGGCTAAGTTCCAAGGATGTCCTGACACCGACGGTGACGGTGTTTCAGATTCGAAAGATGACTGTCCTGAAGTACCAGGAGTAGTGGAATTGAAAGGCTGCCCTGATACAGATGGAGATGGAATTGGTGATTCGAAGGATGATTGTCCGAATGAAAAAGGACTAGCTATTTTCAATGGTTGCCCAGACCGCGATTCAGATGGAGTAATGGATCGTAATGATGATTGTCCCGACACTAAAGGTTTAGTTAAATTCAATGGCTGTCCAGATACAGATGGAGACAATATTATTGATAAGGTAGATGCGTGTCCAACAGTATATGGAATTGCTGAACTAAAGGGTTGCCCTGCGCCTCAATTGACACATTTCAATATTGACACTCAAATTGAGAAAGTTTCCCAGGGCGGTGGTGTCTATAGTTACGGAAATAACATCGACACGAAAACGGCAAAGTTCAAGTTGGAAGGTTACAACTCTGATACCGTGAAGACGGTCTTTGTAACGGCACCTAATCTGCGTGGAAAGAATGCATACAGAGAAAACGATGGATTCTTCCGCTTTGCAAAAGAAGCAGAAGAAATTATTCTGAAGGAAGAAGAAAAGGAAGTCATGAAAAAAGCGTTTGAAAACCTCGAGTTCAATAGCACAAGTGATATAATTCTTTCTAGTTCTTTTTCAAGTTTGAATGAACTGGCGGTTCTAATGATAACTAACTCGTCATGGAAACTCCGTATTTCTGGACATACAGATAATGTTGGAAATAGAGATTCAAACATGTTACTTTCTAAGCGGAGATCTGAATCGGTGAAGAAATATCTAGCGAATATGGGTATTTCAGAAGATCGTTTTGAAATCTTGTTCTTTGGACCGGATAGACCTATTGCTCCAAATGACACCGATGAGGGTAAAGCAAGAAATCGACGTGTTGAGATGCTTCTTGTAGAGTAATTAATAACCTATTCTGAATTGAAAGGCCCCGATAATCAGTTTATCGGGGCCTTTGCTTTATTCGAAATATTTGGACCGAGACTCTTTTACATTTTTGTTAAAAGAAAAACAAAACGACTATGAAAAAGAACATAAACATCCAGCTTGGCGTTTGGATTTACGCCGACAGATAATACGATTTAGGTTTTGAGGTTTGGTTTAAGAAGCCCTTTCAATTACGGTTGGAAGGGCTTTTTCTTTGCTAGTCAGCTTGCGTAGCACCTTTCGATAGAACTTTATAATACCTTATGGTGTCTTCAATACTTGAAAAAGTATTTCGGTATTCAAATCCGAATGCGCGCGTGGCTTTACTCCCATCGAATTGTTTTACCTCATCGTAGTTTCGAATGATCTCACGCGTAATGGTGGCGCGTTTTCCAGTGAATATTTCCACAAGCGCCTCCATGTAAAAAACAAGCTTAATCTGCCACTTCTTCGCAATGGTTTTTCCAATTTTAACGTGAAGGGCGTCGGCAATTTTTGTGAAGAGCTCCGACATGCGAATATTTTCTGCGCAGAGAATGTAGCGTTCATTGGTCGGTGCTTGTTTCGCAGCGCGAATCATGACTTCCACCACGTCTAAAACAGAGACAATCCCGCTTCCACCAGCGGGCAAGGCCGGAAGGCCTTTTTCAATCCGAGCAATCATGGTTCCGGAACTGCGGGTGCAATTGTTCGGACCGAAGATGACACCCGGATTTACAATGGTTGCATCCAGTCCTTCTTGAATTCCTCGCCAAACCTCTTGTTCTGAAAGATATTTTCCCTTCGAATAATTTGAATGATAATCATTGAAATCTCGAGGGGTTTCTTCATCAATAACTTCTCCTTTTGAATCGCCTAAAGCAGAAATTGAACTGACATGAATCAAGTGTTTTACTTCATTTTCAATACACGCATTCACCACGTTTTTTGTTCCATTAATATTCACTTCCAACATACGCGTTGCTTCTTTTCTGTGATAAGAAACAATAGCGGCGCAATGAAATACCGTGTGCATTCCTTCGGTTAAATCGAACATATCGTCGGTATCTTCCACATCTCCTTTCACCCATTGAACCTGAGAAAAAAGGTTTTCCTTTCCATAAAATTGAAACAAGTTGAAGACTTCGGATTTGCCATTTTCATTTCGAAACAAAGCAGAAACAGGCATTCCTTCTTCAGCCAATCGAAGAACAAGATGACTTCCAATTAAACCCGTTGCCCCTGTTACAAAATTCATTGTGGCGAAGATATACCGATATTTGTCTTGTGGAAGTTTCCGATCACATCAAAAGTATTTTGAAGGCCTTGCCTGAAAAGGCGGGCGTTTATCAGTTCTTCGAAGAGAACGGATCTATCTTGTATGTGGGGAAAGCGAAGGTGCTGAAGAACCGGGTGACGAGTTATTTCAACAAGAATAAATACGAGAGTATCAAGACCAAATTAATGGTCAAGAAAATTCGTGATATCAAGTATTCGGTCGTGGAAACAGAATCCGACGCTTTGTTGTTGGAAGATTCACTCATTAAAAAGTTCAAGCCGCGTTACAACATTTTGTTGAAGGACGACAAGTCTTATTCGAGCATTGTAATTAAGAACGAACCCTTTCCGCGCGTGCTCAGCACACGTCAAATTTTAAACGACGGGTCTACCTATTTCGGTCCGTATACTTCCGGAAAATCGTTGTATTCGATACTCGATTTAATTAAGGAATTGTATCCCCTTCGAACCTGCACGTTGAATCTTTCGAAGGCGAATATTCAAGCGAAAAAATTCAAGGTTTGCTTGGAATATCACCTTGGAAATTGCCTAGGTCCTTGTGTGGGCAAGCAGCGTGAAGAGGACTATCAACAAGGCGTTCAGCACATTAAGCGTATTATCAAAGGAGAATATTTAGAGGCGGTGAAGAACTTGAAAAAGGATATGGTTTTGTTGGCTTCAGAACAAAAATTCGAGCAAGCGCAGCAGTTGAAAGAGCGCATTCAGACCTTGGAAAATTTCCAGGCGAAGTCTACCATTGTGAATACAGACATTGACAATGTTGAAGTCTTTTCCATTGCGTCTGACGCGCAAAGCATTTACGCGAATTACATGCACATTGTGCGAGGAAGCATTGTGCACGTATACACGGCAGAGGTGGTTCGTCAACTCGACGAGACCGATGAAGAAGTGCTGGCTTTCGTTATTCGTTCGTTCCGCGAACGCATGAAGAGTCAGGCGAAGTCTGCGCTGATACCCTTCGACATACATGAAAAAATTCCTGGATTAGAGCTCCATGTTCCGCAGCGAGGAGATAAGAAAAAGTTAGTAGAACTTTCTTTAAAAAACGCGAATCACTTTTTATTGGAAGCGCGCAAGCGTGCGGCATTCCTCGATCCCGAGCGCAACACACAGCGCATATTGGAAACCATGAAAAAAGATTTGCGTCTTCCTGAATTGCCAGTGCACATTGAGTGTTTCGACAACTCGAACATTCAAGGAACGAATCCGGTGAGTGCATGTGTGGTTTTCAAAAACGCTAAGCCGAGCAAATCGGATTACCGAATCTTCAACATACAATCTGTTGTTGGTCCCGATGACTTTGCTTCCATGCGTGAAGCCGTTTACAGAAGGTATGCGCGTTTGATTCAAGAGGAGCAGCCGCTGCCGCAGCTTTTAATTATTGACGGTGGAAAGGGACAGCTCTCTTCGGCCATGGAATCGTTGGATTTGTTGGGACTTCGTGGAAAGATTGCGGTTATTGGAATTGCGAAGCGCTTGGAAGAAATCTTCTTTCCGGGCGACACTATTCCCATTTATCTCGACAAGCGCAGTGAGAGTTTGAAGATTATTCAACATTTACGAAATGAAGCGCACAGGTATGGTTTAAGTAAACACAGACAGCGCAGGAGCAAGGGTGCCATTCATTCTGAATTAGAGAACATTGCGGGTGTGGGTAAGAAGACCATCGAAAAATTACTTCAACACTTTTCTTCTGTAGTGCGAATTAAGGCCGCCACACAAAAAGAAATTGAACAAGTGGTAGGTGAAAAAATAGCCGAAAAAATAAAGAATTATTTCACGAAGGCGCATTAGATAGTTTAGTTTTGATAATATTTATTTTACCTTGAAAATTACGTTTGAAAGTAACTATGGAAAACACACCAGAACAAGAAAAGAAATATGCTAAAATTCTTTGGTGGATTGGCATGTCTCCATGGTTTTTTTTCTCAATAATATTGGGAATTGTATTGTTCAGTGGACTTCCAAACATTGGAGTACTGGCCAATCCAAAGGTGGGATTAGCTTCTCAAATTTACGCTTCTGACGGAACTTCAATTGGTGCGTTTTACAAGGAGAATCGATCAGATATCTCATACCAGGAAATCCCCCCGCATGTTGTAGATGCCTTGTTGGCAACGGAAGATGTGCGTTTTAGAGAACACAACGGAATAGATGCGAGAAGTTTGGTGAGGGCTGCTGTTTCGCTTGGTTCAGACGGTGGAGGAAGTACAATTACTCAGCAGTTAGCGAAATTACAGTTTACCCGCGGTTACGAAGAAGTAGGCATTTTAACTCGAGTTGGTCAGAAATTACAAGAGTGGGTTATTGCGTTGCGATTAGAGCGTGTATACACCAAAGACGAGATTATAACCATGTACCTAAACCAATATGATTTCTTGAATCAAGCGGTGGGTCTAAAAAGTGCTGCAAGTATTTATTTCTCTACCTCTCCCGATTCACTTTCCATTCCGCAAGGTGCAATGTTAATTGGAATGCTAAAGAACTCCTCCTTGTTCAATCCGCTTAAGAGAGACTCCTTAGTCCAGAAACGTCGTGAGGTGGTCTTGTCACAAATGGTGAAATATGGAAAATTATCGGATGGAGATTACGAAAGATACAGGTCCGAACCTCTCGGTCTGAACTATTCAAAAGTTTCTCACGACGAGGGCCAAGCACCTTATTTCCGGGAAGCCGTTAGGAACAGACTCACGGAAATTTTTGAAAGTAAGGATGCGAATGGTGAGTTGAAATATAAAAAGGCAGACGGAACGGCGTTTAATATTTATGAAGACGGATTGAAAGTGTATACTACGCTTGATCGAAAGATGCAAATTCACGCCGAGCATGCCGTTGAAGAGCATTTGAGCAAAGAACTTCAGCCTGCGTTTACTCGAAATTTATCGTCACGACCTAAAGATAAATATCCATTCTACTCAAGAATTACAGAGAACGATAGGAATGCCATTTTAAGACAAGCCGTTGTAACAAGCGACCGGTATAAAATGTTAGCTGGAAAGATGTGTCCTGATTGTGGTAGACCAGCTTCATATATTGAAAGCGCAGACGGACACAATCATTGCAAAGAAGACGCGGGAGGCTGTGGTCATACGTGGGATTCGCATTCTGAAGAGGATATTTTGGCGGAGTTTAACAAGCCCGCGAAGATGACTGTTTATAAACATGGAGGATACAGAGACACCACCATGACACCGATGGACAGCATCATTTACACCAAGACCATATTGCATGCAAGTTTAATGTCTATGGATCCACGAAACGGATTTGTGAAAGCATGGGTCGGAGGTATCGATTATAAGTATTTTAAATACGACAATGTATATTTATCTAAGCGACAAGTGGGCTCAACGTTCAAGCCGTTTATTTATGCCATGGCCATGCGCATGGGAATGAAACCTTGCGATAAAATTACAGGAGCTGGTTGTATTGATTTGCCTACTGGAGGAAGATGGTGCCCGAAAGGAGGTGGAGGATCTACATACACCATGGCCAAAGCATTGGCGGGGTCTGTAAACTCAATTGCGGCCACGCTTATTTCTCGGTTTGGCCCAGAACCTGTTATTGCAATGATGAGACGAATGGGGGTGAAAAGTTTTATTCCAATGCAGTATTCCATTTCGTTGGGGGCGTGTGAACTCTCCATGTATGAATTGGTGGGCGCGCAAGCATCTCTTGTGAATCACGGGTTGTATATTGAACCGACTTTCATTATGCGCGTTGAGGACAAAAATGGAAATCTAATCTACGAGGCGGATCCGGTGATTGACCAGGCCTTGGAGCCGGAAATTGCATACGAAACCGTTAAGTTAATGAAAGGGGTATGCGATTTTGGAACAGCATCGCGTATTCGTTCAAATCCTAAGTTTGGTAAAATCCCATATCCATTAGCTGGAAAAACGGGTACCACTCAAAACAACACAGACGGCTGGTTCATTGGAATGACGCCCGAGTTGGTAACCGGTGTTTGGGTAGGTGCGCAGGATCCAACAGTTCGTTTCTCCAGTACAGCATTGGGACAAGGAGCCAATACAGGATTGCCAATTTTTGGATACTATATGAACGGAATTTATAAGGATGTGAATCTTTCTATTTCGAAGGGAGATTTTGAAGCGCCGCTGAATTATGATCCTATTCGATTCCAATGCAATCAGACTGGAATGGGTGAGTTATTTAGTGATGGCGAAGACGCTACGTTTGAGGAGTTTTTCAATGGAGAATTGGAATTTGATGGCGACGTGCCAGAATAAAATAGATTATGGGATTTAATAAAGTAAGAGCTTCTGCAGCGGAAGCATGTGAAGGCATAACCTCGGGAATGACCCTCATGGTGGGCGGATTCGGCCTTTGTGGAATACCAGAGAATTGCATTACCGAATTGGTGAAGATGGGTGTGAAAGACCTCACGTGTATTTCGAACAACGCTGGTGTAGACGACTTCGGATTGGGATTGTTACTTCAACAAAAACAAGTCAAGAAAATGATAAGCTCTTATGTCGGCGAGAATGCAGAGTTCGAGCGTCAGATGTTGAGTGGTGAGTTGGAAGTGGAATTGATTCCGCAAGGAACATTGGCTACGCGTTGCATGGCAGCCGGATACGGAATGCCGGTGGTGTACACGCCTGCAGGTGTTGGAACGGAAGTAGCGGAAGGAAAAGAAGTGCGTGAGTTCAAGGGAAAAAAGTATTTGATGGAAGAGGCCTTCGACGCAGACTTCGCCTTGGTGAAGGCTTGGAAGGGCGACGCTATGGGTAACTTAGTTTTTCGTTCAACCGCGCGAAATTTCAATCCAATGATGGCTATGGCCGGAAAGATTACCATTGTTGAAGTGGAAGAATTGGTTCCGCTTGGAGCGTTAGACCCCGATCACATTCATACGCCGGGCATTTATGTGCACCGCATTTTTCAGGGAGTGAATTACGAAAAGAGAATTGAGCAGCGTACTGTTCGTCAAAGAATATAATTATGGCTTGGGATAAAATTGGAATTGCAAAGCGCATTGCGCAAGAAGTTCAAGACGGAACGTATGTGAACTTAGGCATTGGCATACCCACGTTGGTAGCGAATTACATTCCGGAAGGAATGGAAGTTGAATTGCAAAGTGAGAACGGAATATTGGGAATGGGTCCATTTCCATTTGAAGGAGAAGAAGACGCAGACTTGATTAACGCAGGGAAGCAGACGGTTACCTTGCGTGACGGATCTTCCCTTTTCGACAGTGCCATGAGCTTCGGAATGATTAGAGCGCAGAAAGTAGATCTAACCATTTTGGGCGCCATGGAAGTGAGTGAGAATG
>JBEIFO010000041.1:0-11175 GCA_040382375.1 Crocinitomicaceae bacterium | reverse complement strand
CCTTTCACGTAGTTAACATGATCGCCTTCTGTACCGTACTGAACGCACGCTGAGTGAATGCTCTTCATGATATTGTGAAGACGTTGATCTACCTCTTCACGAGTCCAACTTAAACGAAGGCTGTTCTGAGACATTTCCAAACCAGATGTAGCTACACCACCAGCGTTAGACGCTTTTCCTGGAGAGAACATTAATTTGTTTTCATCGAATACTGCAATTGCTTCTGGCGTTGAAGGCATGTTAGCGCCTTCTGCTACTGCAACACAACCGTTAGCTACCAATGCTTTCGCATCGTCGCCGTTTAATTCGTTTTGCGTAGCGCAAGGAAGAGCAATGTCGCACTTCACACCCCATGGTGTTTTTCCAGCTACGAACTCACATCCGTATTTGGTTGCGTACTCTTGAATACGTCCGCGCTTCACGTTTTTCAATTCCATTAAGAAAGCAAGTTTCTCGGCATCGATTCCGTTTGCGTCGTAGATATATCCAGAAGAATCTGAAGCAGTAACCACTTTAGCACCTAGTTCAGTTGCTTTTTCAATAGCGTATTGAGCAACGTTTCCAGAACCTGAAACAACAACCGTTTTACCGCTGAAGTTCATTCCTTTCACTGCCAACATTTCTTGAGCGAAGTATACAGTACCGTAACCAGTAGCTTCCGGACGAATCAATGATCCACCCCAGTTGCGACCTTTTCCAGTTAATACACCGGTAAATTCGTTACGAAGACGCTTGTACTGACCGAACATAAATCCGATCTCGCGTCCACCCACTCCGATATCTCCAGCAGGAACGTCCGTATCAGGACCAATGTGGCGAGACAATTCGCTCATGAAGCTTTGACAAAAAGCCATAACCTCACGATCGCTCTTTCCTTTCGGATCGAAGTCTGATCCACCTTTACCACCGCCCATTGGAAGGGTAGTCAAAGAATTTTTAAAAATTTGTTCGAATCCTAAGAATTTCAAAACAGACAAATTCACCGTTGGGTGAAAACGCAATCCGCCTTTGTAAGGTCCGATTGCACTGTTGAATTCTACGCGGTATCCGCGGTTTACTTGAACTTCGCCTTTATCATCTACCCATGGAACACGGAAGATTATTGTACGTTCTGGTTCAACAATGCGTTCAAGGATTTTAGCATCCTTATACTTAGGATGATTTTCCATAAATGGAATAATGGCTTCCGCCACCTCGTGAACTGCTTGAAGGAACTCAGACTCGTTCGGGTTCATTGACCGAACTTTCGACATAAAGGCGTCAATTTGCTCTTGATGTTGTTGTGACATGATTTTCGATTTTGTGGGGACGAAGATAGTACTCTTAACCATAGGTTGACAAAGGATGACTAAAATTTCATTCGAAAATAGATTTAGCGTTTCTTTGCAGACTATTCGCAAAGCTATGTGGGCAAAAATTGCTGCTTTTATTCTTCGTAACCGAATTTTACTTGGTGTGCTAACAATAGCCATCACTGTTTTTATGGGTTGGGAAGCACGCAACGTGCGCATGAGCTATAAGTTTTCGGGGGTGCTTCCTCAAGACGACCCCACATTCGTTGAATACCAAGCCTTCACCAAGCAGTTCTCGGAAGACGGAAATGTTATAGTTGTTGGACTGAATGACCCTGAAATCTGGGAGCTTCAGAACTTTATTGCGCTGAAGGAACTTGGTAACACCCTCAAGAAAATTACTGTTCCCGTTGATACGATTATTAACGGTGTGAAAACTACCGTTCAACGCAACGTAGTTGACTCTGTGTTTTCCATTGCGCATTGCTATGAAATGTATGCCGATACTACGGATGAACGTTTTCGCTTCCGGCATATTTCTGATGGAAAGCTAGAGTCGCAAGTCCAACTCGATTCGGTAAAGCAAAAGATATTATCACTTCCGTTTTACGACGGGTTGTTATACAAATCGAAGTCAGACGCGACACTGATGATGATTTTTGTCAATTCAAAACTTTTCAATTCAGAATTCCGAGGAAATGCAGTTGATCAAGTTGTGGAGAAAGTAAATCAATTTTCGAAGGACTCCTACATTAAGACATTCATCTCTGGACTTCCATTCATACGCACGCAAATGACGGCCAAAGTGAAGGCCGAGTTGAAATTCTTTACCTTGCTATCGCTGCTAGTAAGCGCGGTGCTGCTCTTTATTTTCTTCCGAAGTGTTCGAGCTGTTTTAGTTTGTATGGTTATTATTGGAATTGGTGTGGTCGTATCTATGGGTACTATTGCGCTGTTCGACTACCCGATTACCATGCTCATGGGACTCATTCCACCCCTCATGATCGTTATTGGTGTTCCTAATTGCATTTACCTACTTACAAAATACCACCAGGAGTTCATTCGTCATGGAAATAAAATGCGCGCGATGACCCGCGTAATTCAAAAGGTAGGTGAAGCAGCGTTCATGATTAACGCAACCACTGCTGTTGGATTTGCAACATTCATATTCGTAGAAAGCGATTTGCTGAAGCAATTCGGGGTTATCTCGGCGTTGAATAGCATGCTTATGTTCTTCATCTCGCTTATCGCATTTCCAATTCTCTTCTCTTACACTGCAGCGCCAAAAGCCCGTCACTTAAAGCATCTCGACATGCGTTGGTTGTATCACACGCTCGAGAATTTGGTGAAAATGATTACCAAAAACAGAAGGCCAATTTACTTCATAACCATAATTATAACTGGTCTTAGTATTTACGGAATGACTTTGGTGAAGACCACTGGTAACATTGTAGATGACCTTCCAGACGATGACCGTGTCATTACCGATTTGCATTGGTTTGAAAAACATTTCGACGGGGTTATGCCTTTCGAAATTATGGTTGAAGCCAAGCGTGGAAAAATTACCAATCCGAAAACCATTGCTCGAATAGATTCGCTTCAAGATGTAATGGACACTTTGCCCGGTGTTTCAACAAAAATCTCTAGATCCTTGTCAATAGCAGATGCTATTAAGTTTGCTAAGCAAGCCTATTATGATGGAGATCCGGAGTATTACGATTTAATAAGTCGCCAAGAACAGCAATTCATTGGACCCTACTTCGAGCAATCGGATAGCGCTGCTGAAAATTCAAACGCTTCTAAATATTCAAACACATTCTTAGACGATTCGTTGAAGAAAACCCGCATTACCGCTCAGGTGGCGGATATCGGAACCCTTGCGATGGATTCGTTATTGAATACGCTGCGTCCGGAAGTGACGAAACTTTTTCCAGATAGTTTGTATAAGGTTACCATGACGGGAACCAGCATTGTGTTCTTGAAAGGAACCACTTATTTGGTGAATAATTTATTCTCGAGTTTGCTCTTTGCTGTTGGGGTTATTTGTCTGCTCATGTGGGTGATGTTCCGCAGTCTGCGCATGCTTTTGATCTCTCTTGTTCCGAATTTGATTCCTCAGTTTATCACAGCCGGATTTATGGGATTTTTCGATATTCCATTGAAACCGTCTACCATTTTGGTGTTCAGTATTGCATTTGGAATTACGGTAGACAACACCATTCATTTCCTTGCGAAATATCGCCAGGAATTGCGTGAGCACAATTGGAACATTAAGCTTTCTGTATTGTCTGCGGTGAAGGACACGGGGGCTAGTATTCTCTTTACTTCTATTGTTCTGTTCTTCGGATTTGGAATTTTCATATTCTCCGAATTTGATGGAACGCGGGCATTAGGAATTCTAACGTCATTGACTTTGTTTACGGCTATGCTTACGAACTTGATTGTGTTGCCGGCTATGTTGTTATCATTGGAGCATCATCTGAGCACGAAAGCATTTGCCGAGCCGTTTATGCAAGTCATAGATGAGGAAGACGATTTGTCTTACGAAGCGTGGCGCATGCAGAAGATAGATCCAACGCTTCCGGAAGAAAGTCTAGGCGGAGAATCGGAAGACGATAAAGTTTAAGAGATTATTTCGACTCTTCGAATACTTCGTTAATGCTTTCTTCGAGTGAATTGAGTTCGTTTACCACTTCGTTCAATGAATCAGCAGGAACAGGCTCGCTCATTCCTTTCCAAGAAGAGACCACGGCTTTCAATTTATGAATAGCATCTTGAATGCGCAATTTCGCACTCTTCCATTTACTAGATTTAGAATCTGAATCTCCAGAATGGATATTCATTTCGTAACGTTCGGCGGCGTTAAGCAAGCACACGCGAAGATCGTTTTCGTTCCAAGGTTTGGCCACGTAGCGATAGACTTGTCCGCGATTAATTGCGTCAATTACCGCTTCGATATCGGCGTATCCGGTAACTAAGATTCGCACAGCATTTGGAAAGTCGTTGAGTGTAAGTTCGAAGAATTCCACTCCGCTGAGTTCCGGCATTTTCTGATCGGAAAGAATTATGGGAACAACGTTAGCGTTGAGGTAAGCCACGGCCTCTTGCGGAGACGTTGTAGTAAACACATCGAACTCTCTTCTGAAGAGTGCTTTGAAAGCAATGAGATTGTTTTCTTCGTCGTCGAGGTAAAGTACTTTAATCATAAAACTAATTGGGTCTTAGTTAACGATTGGTAAAGTTATAAGAAAAGTAGTGCCCTCGTTTGTATTACTTGTGAACGAAAGTTGACCGTTGTGTTCACCCACGATTCCCGAGACAATGCCTAAGCCAAGTCCGGTACCTTCTCCAACATCTTTTGTGGTGAAGAAGGGCTCGAATATTTTACTTTGAATTTCAATTGGAATGCCTGTTCCGTTGTCTTGAATTTCAACACATATTTTATTATCGCTCAAGTAAGAACGAACATTTATTACACGATCTATTGGTTGTCTTCCTGGCAGGCGCGTTGCTTGAACGGCGTTTGTAACAAGGTTCATGAACACTTGTGAAAGTTTACCCGGATAGCATTTTATTTTCGGAATATTTTCTCCCAATTCAACATTGAGTGTTACCTCCGCTTTGGTCATGTTTTTCATCACCACGAGTGTTGAGTTTAGGCATTCGTTGATGTCGGCAGAGACCAATTCGTTTTTGTCCATTCGCGAGAACACGCGAAGTCCTTTTACGATTTCTGCGGTTCGTTTCGAGCCGTCTTCAATACCGTGAAGCAGTTGTTCTATTTCTTTTTTGAGGTATTCTACATCTAGTTTTACGTATTGATTTTTCAGATGATTTATCTGTTCTAGAAGGTCTTTGTTTTCGTCTATTTCCGCAATTTGTGAGAGCAACTCAAGAATTTCATCGACATCGCGTTTCAACGGCCCTACGTTCGATTGAACGAAGTTGATTGGGTTGTTTATTTCGTGTGCGATACCTGCGGTCATTTGTCCAATTGAAGCTAGCTTTTCTGACTCAACCAGTTGTTGTTGTGTCATACGGAGGTCGTTCATGGCGGTATGCAGTTCGGTGTTTCTGTTTTCGAGATCTGCGGTTCTTTCGTGCACTTTTTTCTCGAGTTCCACATTTTGTTCTGTAACGAGTCTTTCATTCTCTTTCATGGCAACGAATGCTTGTTGTTGTGAAAGTTCTTTTTCTTGTTTCAGCACATTAATTCGATCTGCCAACGCGAACGAAAGCAACAGAATCTCCACCACCGAACCCACTGGCAACGCGAAGTTTGTGAACGCGTTGAAAGGTAGGATGCCGAAGTCCTTAAGTGCAAAAACTGTTACACCTAACAAAAAAAACGACCATGCAATTAGGAAAAATTTTGCTTGCCTATTGCCCCTCTTAATAGCGTAAATTGATGCTACAACTAATAGCAGAGATACGCTTGCATTCAAGTTTATTAATTGATAGCTCACAGTGGGTAGCGCAAAACATAATAAAATCAAACTTAACGTGTATAACGAAATTGAAACTATTGAGATCTTATAAACCCAATTACAATAGCGTTTTGTATGTAGGAAAGAGTTTGCAAATAAAATGGTAGAAACTCCACTTAATGCTCCTAAAATCTGCGTGTCATAAACAGCTAAAATCGATTGCCTACTATAAAACCACTCAGTAAGTTTGCCGCCAAAATGAAGCTGCACCAGTCCAATGAAAACTGTCGCAATAACATAAAGCAAATACAAAGCATCACCTAAAGAAACAAATAGAAATAAATTATAAAGAATAATTGAAACAAAGATTCCTGCAAAAAACAAATAGAATGCATCTTTAATCTTATTCTCATTCAATATTGCCTCTTCATCAGAAACAACCATGGGAACCAAAACTTGCTCCCCCGATAATATTTCAACTTGCAATTTTTGAACTTCTAAAGAATCTGATATTTTCAATTGTTGAACGCCTTTTTGATAATTTTCATTCGATAACAATACTATTCCGGCACTATTAGCTACTGAAAAATAGTCATAAGAATGCGACCTGAAAAATAGAATGTGATTATTCGGATTCTCAACTGACAACTCAAATTTTATCGTGTCCTCACTCAGTCCTAGATTTGGAGAAATTGAGGTTGAAGAACTCAAGTCAAACCGCACTTTATTTTGCGAAAACACCGAAACGGATAATAAAATAAATATAAATAAAAGCAATGAGCTGAATGGAAATTTCTTCATAATTCTAATTCAAATTTTATTGTAAGCTCCTTACCCCTATTATTGAAATTCCTGGTTTGATTAGGTCGTTCTCTTAATTCGAAAATTAAGTGCCTTTCATTTTCATTTGCTTTAGACATCACATGTGGATCGGACAAAATATTAATTGTGCTCATCCATCTATCATCAGGAAAAGGTATTGAACCATTTTGACCAAATTTTGAAAGAGGTGTGAATCCATAAAGTTCCGCAAATCTTGTTACAAAAGGACTACAAAAAGTAACAACATTTGCAACGTTGAGTAATCCGCAAATGGCTATGCTCGTTCTTATTAATTGCTCACTTCCTAATCCTAAACCGGCAACACTTCTGGAGTTCCAAAGCCCTGATATTTCTATCAATCCATTTTCACTATAATCCTTCAAAAAATCAATTAACTCGGGGTAATCTTCACTCAACAATTTTAAAAGAGGAAGGTTGCCCACGTTGTCAAAAACAACCAATTTCGCTCCTCCCAAAATCTCATCTTCTCCTGCCCGTCTAACTACTAATAAATATACATCCGATGAATCAAACCAAGAGTTATCGATTGGCCCTAAGTCGACATCATTCACCGCTAGTAACAATCTATGACCCTTTACAAAATTCTCACACAATGAATAACTTTCGGAAGCCCGATGAAGCGAAAGAATAAAATCCAATTCGCCATAATCCTCCTGATATTTTATTAGGTTATTTCCCAACTTCCTCGATATTAAAAAAATATCTTCCGCCTTTCACTTGCTGCCTCAAAAGTATCATTCTTGCTATACCCGCCAAATTTGCACCGCCCGCGAAAACCTCAGTTGCTAACTGGGGCCAAGACTTAAGGGATTTCCCCAATTCAGAGAATGATAGTAACATTCGTTCCGAGACGATTTGGGGATTGATTATGGAAAGAAGAACTTTGCGCTTATCCCCAAGATCCACTCCATCCAATAATCCATGAAAAATCGGCAAGTTATCCGTGGTATCATATCGCTCAATATCTGTTATCCCTCTTTCACTTGTATGCATTAACAAAGGCTTACGAAATTCTCTTGCTAATTCTCGCAATACTATTTTCACTTCGAATGAATCACACTCATCCACAACTAAGTCTACAGACTGAATTATTGCAGCATCATTATCTGAATTAACAAATCCCCTCTCATGAATCTCAACTTCCATGTATGGATCTTTTTCCAAGATACTGTTCGCTGTTATTAGGCATTTATTTAATCCCAGGTCGAATAAGCCTGCATTCAGCCTATTCAAATTACTAAGTTCACATTTATCGAAATCGAATAATATTATTTTACCACAAATTCTCTCTGTTACCAGAGAATTGGCCACCGCGTTACCAGCAGAAAGTCCTACTATCGCTATTATTTTTCTTGACAATTCTAATTGCTCATCACGAGTAATCTTAAGACGATTTCTACACGTCCTCAACTCGATGAAATCCGACTTCGGTAAAATTTGAATACACTTTTTTCTAAATGGAAAAAACATCCAAGTTCCATATTCTATTGGAACATCAATGAGACCATCTGACAATATCTTCTTAGATTCACTAGTTAACAACTCTATGGCAACATTAGCCTTAAGTTCTTCAATCTGTTCAATACATAAGGGCAAGTAGGAAACCTCTAAATTTGAATTGCCAATATTTCGAGCTACAGATTCGGCACTCACAAATCTTGGCAATAAGTCTTCAGCCTCCTTAGAATGTTCTTCATATTTATCCATAATGCAAAATAGAGTATTAGTAATTTCAATTGATTCCTAATATCTTAGCTTTTCAACAGCTTCAAGTGAACGAAAACAACTATTAAAAATATTACTGTCTTATATGAGCTCTGATAAAGATCAAAAAGAAATTTCGCTCAAATTTCCAACGTGGAAAGAAATTGCTATCGAATACTCGAAAAACGAACTTGGCTCTGAAACTTCCGAGAATATTATTTCAATCATTAGTTCAAAATTTGAACTAATTCAAAATCTTATAGAAACAAACCATCCGGCAGTTGCTCTTAAGATTTTAGCAGATGCCGAAGGAAACTATGTAAAGGGAAAATCCTACGAATCAATTCTTGAATATCTCAACAGCACTCAGCTCGGGGTAAATGAATTTCAAACAATATATAGCACTAAAGAGCAAAAATATATTCATGTTGGAAGCACTGTTTCATCAGTCTTGGGAATAGAACCTAAAGATTTTACAATTGAGGCATTTCTTGGTTTCGCTGAAGAAAATTTCATTCATCCCGAAGATTTACCCCACGTAATAAGATATGCTGGAGTTGCATACTCCGTGCTTTGCTTACCGTGTTTCACTTTTAAGGTTAACCAAGATCATTACAAAGTGAAATTTCGCGCTGCATTTCCAAAAAGTGAAAAAGACTCTGTACAAAAACAATTGTTAAGCCTTGAAAAAAAATCCTTCTTGACAATTGATGAAGCCCAAATCGATTTATCATTTCCAAATCTACACTTTGATTTTTGGACCGTTTCAACTGATGAAATTTCAGATGTTGTTAATACTAAATTTGTTTCTGATTTCACACAAACCGAACAAATGAATAGTGTCGCTTTTATCCTGAACGCAGCGCTTCTCAACTTTCCAATTAAATACCTAATTCTCCTACATGAGCGACAATACACAGATAGGAATAAGGATGTTTCTGTGATGGTAAACAGTCAAATTCGGGAAATTTCAGGTTTAGACTCAAATATCACAGAACAACAAATTGGAGATTATTTTTCAAAAACTGTGAGAAAAAAAATTGGCGAAGCCTACAATAAATGGAGTCAATCCAAAGTAACAGAAATTCCATTTTCAGAAACGCAAGCCATCCACCAAGCACAAAAGCTAGGTCTTTTGCCAATTCCAGAAAAAATTAAGACGTTGATCTACTCACGAGTGGGAGAATAATCTTTTCGAAAATTTCGAAAAACTAAATTTTAGGGGTTTTGAAATATGAGTTTTGGGAAAACTAAAACCAAATCTCCTATGAAAACTGTTTTCAAAAACACAAACTACCCTAAGCTTAAACAACTTCGTATGCTGTATTCATTCAAACAAGAATACATCGCCGACCAACTCGGTATCTCACAGTCGGAATACAGCAGACTCGAAAACGGACAACGCTACGTTAAAATCGATGACTTCAAAAAACTCGCGCTACTCTATCGAGTTACTCCCGCGCTACTGATGGTGTCAGAAGCATACGCCCACGTCGACGTTGAAAAGATTAAGGCCGAAGTCATTGAAGAAACTAACGCCATTACCAAACGCATGATGGAAGAGAACGCTATTCTTCAATCACGTCTCGATGAATCCATTCAAATGACACAATCACTCCTTAAAGCCATTGCCGAATTGCAAAATAAAAAGCCCCAAATCACCCATGATTCCTACACTTCTGAAAAAAAATCAAGAAAAATGAAACCTTAAAAGAATGAGCTGCGTTAAACCGAGACCAAACACTTCAATTATGAATCATTCAAACTCTCCCAACAATACACTCAACACTATGGTTAATGTTCTTTGCTTAGACGACGACGCAATGGTGCTTCACACTTTCAAATCACTTTTCGGAAACGATTACAATGTTTTCACAGCAACCGATCCTTTCGATGCCTACAACATTATGAAGTCCGAAAACATTCAAGTAGTCATCTCAGATTTGGAAATGCCTAGCATGTCCGGAACACACTTCCTGCAGCGCATGGCGCAAGAATTTCCAAAAGCACAACGTATTCTTCTTTCAGGTAACATAACCGCTGAAGCCATGCTAAGCGCAATTAACCAAGCCCGCGTATTTCGTGTATGCACGAAACCTTTCAAAAAAGAAGAGATGAACGACACACTAGAAGCGGCTTTCAAGAACTATCAGGAAATGGCAGAAAAAGAAAATTCAATCAAGCGACTTGAAAAACAAAACGCGCAGTTCGAATTTTTACTTCGTCAACAAATGCTTTCGTAATCTCTGCAGTTTTTTTAATACGAGGAAGGGCCAAATGGCCCTTTTTCATTTTTCAAATCCGGCTTCAGACAACCCGAATAAAGCGAAATCATATTTAACTGGATCAGCAGCATCATACATTCGAAGATTACGGTCCAACTCTTCAACCGCCTTCCAATCCGATTGCGTGCGCGATAACAACCCAAACATTCGAGCCGTTCTTCCCGAATGCACGTCCAACGGAATCGACAATTGCGATGAACTTATTCCTTTCCACAATCCGAAATCTACTCCTCTCTTGTCGTTACGAACCATCCAACGCAAGAACATGTTAATGCGCTTCGCGGTGCTATTCCGCTCCGGACTCGCCACGTGCTTCAAAGCACGGTGCGCTTCATTCCCAATAAATTTATTCCTGAAAAACTCAATGCCTTCCTTCGAATTACCCGATGAATATCCTTGCGTAAAAACGCCTTCCATTCCACCTTCTTCAACATAAATTCTTCGTAACGACTTTACGAAAAATTCAACATCCTCCTTCATGAAAGTCCGGTGTATCGAGGATTTCCAATTTTTAAAGTCTTTCGGTTGCGCATTCAAAACAAAATCAAACGGCGTCTGATCCATGTATTCCATGAGCCGATTCGCACTGACTAAAATAGATTTCCGATTGCCCCAACTGATGGT
>JBEIFO010000040.1:0-11272 GCA_040382375.1 Crocinitomicaceae bacterium | reverse complement strand
TGTGATTCAAAAGATTCGTGAAGGGAAAGGTGATTTCGGATACAACGCACGCAATGAGAAATACGAAGACTTATTCATCGCTGGTGTTATTGACCCAACTAAAGTATGTCGTGTTGCTCTTGAAAACGCTTCCTCAATTGCAGGAATGTTGTTGACTACTGAGTGTGTAATCTCTGACATTAAAGAAGAAAACTCCATGCCTCAAATGCCAGGCGGTGGAATGGGTGGGATGATGTAATTCCAATCCTAGACAAACAAAAAATGGCGACCGAATGGTCGCCATTTTTATTTCAACATAAAAAAATTTAAGGAGTGTATTCTGTTGCTCCTTGTAAGATGTAATTCATTTGATAAACGTCATCGGCATTCAAACTTAATTTTCCTTTGAACGTTAAACGTTCATCTGTTTTATAATTGCGGTGTTTGCCCTCAAAGCGCAAATCAACTACTGATTCAGGACCACCACCCCCGCAAAAGAAACAATTCGCGTATGGAAATTTCGATACCACATAAAAACCAGCGTCGTAGTCTACCGGAATCAAATATCCAGTAATAAAAACGTCTTTTCCCGAAACAGCTTTAACAGAGGCACCGAAAGTTGGTTTCCAATAATATGCATCCAACTCTTTAACGTAGATATCCTTGTATGTTACGTCTGACAAAGTCTTCCAAGTAATCTCAATAGGACCTTGTCCTTCCGGCAAATAAGGAACAATGGTACTCGGGACCGTTCCTAATTCAAGTCGTTTGTAGGCGTGTGCCTTCAATTTTTCATTGCCTTCAGAAGCATTCAAGAATAAAATTCCTGAGAAAACAAAAGCTAAAAATTTAATTGACTTAATCATTTGAAAGTGTTTTTGAAATGTCCATAAAGAACGCACGTAACGCAGGCAACAACGATGCCACCACTCCTAGTCCCAAAGTTACTCCAACTAAATAATATTCCTGTGGCAGGAAAATCATGGCGTTGAATTCATCGTGGAAGCTGTCTTTCGCCATGTCTGATAGTAAAGTTATTCCAACACGGCTCAGCACTAAACCAATGATTAGTCCGAGCGCAACCATAAAGAATCCTTCCAACAGAATTAGAATAAACAACTGAATTCTTCTTCCACCTAACGTGCGAAGAATAGCCAACTCGTATTGTCTTTCACGCAAAGCGTTATAGAGTGAAATGAATACGCTTAAGAATGAGATGATCATGATAAGAATAGCAACGGCCTTGACTACACTCATACCTATTCCAAAATTCTCGTTCAACCGGTTGATTTCAATAGCTGGCAAAGCCAATTGCATGTTGGTATTCTTCACCAACTGCGGCAGAATCATGGGTGCCATTGGAAGTCGTTTGATGAGTAGATAAGCTGTTACTTCTCGATCTTCTTCATGAGCGTGTTCGTCTTCTGCGTGATCATGTCCTTCTTCTTCTGCGTGTCCTTCTTCGGCGTGATCATGTCCTTCTTCTGCAGTGTGCTCATCGGCATGGTCTGCATGAGTAGCTTCAGCGTCATGTTCTTCAGCAGAAACAATTCCGGCATGGGCAGACTCTTCGTGATCGCCGTGATCATGAACCTCCCACACGGACTCGACAGGTGTGAGAATCAAACGGTCAATCACAGTTCCACTGGCCTCATATATACCTACTACTGTAAATAATTGATCGTGACCTTCCTCTACTTCACCCTCTTTATCTAGACCGTGATTACTCTTGAAGGTTTGCCCTAACTTCAATCCCAATTCTTTTGCTGCATAACTACCGACTGTAACATCAAATGCGGTTTCAAAAACTTTCCCTTCCTTCAATTTCACTCCATAAAATTCAGCGTAGCGCGGGGTTGTTCCCACAACTCTCCAACCTTCGTAATTATCTCCATACGCCAATGGAATCGCTTCTTTAATTGTTGGGTTCTTTATTATTCTTTGAGCTTCGGAAACTTTAATATTCCCTGTTGGAGCGTCAATGTGGTAAACGTTAGCTAAAATTAATTGTAACGGGCTTCCCTTTGCGCCAAGAACAAAATCTATGTCTTTGATGTTCTTGTCGAACTTTTCACTCAGTTGATTTTCCAACAATAACATCATGGAAATGATTCCCACTCCAAACGACAAAAGCAAGAGAGTTAAAGTGGTTGCTCCCGCCTTTTGCCAGCAATTTTTCCATGCAATAAAAAATAGTTTCATATTGAATTGTGGTTAGAGTTTAGGAGCTGTTAATTCGATGTGTTGCTTCACTTCATCTTTCAGTCGATTGTCGTGAGTAACAATGAGCAGGGCAGCTTTCAGGGCATGTGTTTGCTCACGCAGTAAGTTCAATACCTCACGCGCGTTTTCATCATCAAGCGCGCTCGTTGGCTCATCAGCAAGAATTAGGGAAGGATTATTTAGCAAGGCGCGCGCAATGGCCACGCGCTGTTGTTCTCCTACACTCAACGTTGATGTTTTTTTATTTTTTTTTGAAAGAATATTCAAACGGTCCAACATTTTTTCAGCATCTGATTTCGATACTTTATTGTTGGAAAAATAGGGTGCCAAAAGAATGTTATCCATGACAGAAAGAGACTGAACAAAATGCGACGTTTGAAACACCACACCAATATTCTTCCCTCTAAAACGATCCAAGGAAGCACCGCTCAGCGAATTCAACTTCACGCCATTCACTTCAACTTCTCCAGAAGTTGGTTTTCTCAATCCGGCGAGCAAATGAAGTAAGGTCGTTTTACCTGTACCGCTGTTTCCCAAAATTAACAATTCGCTATTTTCCTCGGCTTGAAACGAAGGGAAAATGAGGTTCGGTCCTTTGGAAAAGGTGTATGTTAAATTACTTGTTTGTATGATTGCCATAATTGGCCACTAAGTTAATGGCTAACTCGGAAATTTTATGCACTTTTGTGGGAATCTGAAGACCATGAAATTTCGAAGAAGACTTTTACTTTTTGCAACAGGCCTGACCATTGGTTGTTTGCTTGTATTTATGATGTTCCCAAACTACGACTGGTTGGGATGGCTTCCCGGAAAACAAATCATGAAACAGATCCAATCTTCAAAAACATTGGTTACCAACCATGGGAAATGCCGTATGGATTGTCAAGGAATTTCGATGGAGAATTTCGAGTCTGCAAAATGGCAGGGTGAAGTTGATTTTTCAAAGTCAGATGCACAGAATAATCCGAAGCGTTATTTCCTTTCACACAACAACGTGAATTACATCATACTCTGCACCGACTCTACAGTTACCGTTGCAGAAGCAAGTCGCGAGGGAGAAAAAACAAAATGTGATTGTGCACCATGAAAGAGTTAATTAAAGAACTTTCAGAAAAATATTTCGATGAGATTGTTTCCATGCGCAGATATATCCATGCTCATCCGGAACTTTCTTATCAGGAAAAAAACACTTCCGCATTTGTTGCCAAACGCCTTTCGGAATGGGAAATTCCTTACACCGAGAACATCGGAGGATTTGGCATTCGTGCAGAAATAACAGGATATCTTTCCTCTAAGAAATCCATTGCATTGCGCGGAGATATGGATGCTCTTCCCATAACTGAAGACAATGACCTTCCATTTAAAAGTACAGTAGACGGTGTTATGCACGCTTGTGGTCACGATGTGCACACAGCGTCTTTGCTTGGAGCTGCGAAAATTTTGAATGAAACAAAAGAACATTGGGGCGGTGTGGTCACTTTAGTTTTTCAACCTGCCGAAGAGGTGTTGCCGGGTGGCGCATTATTGATGATGAAAGACGGATTGTTTCGAGATGAAAAACCAAACGGAATTTTCGGTCAACATGTTTTTCCTGAATTGCCTGCAGGAAAAGTGGGTTATCGCGCAGGAGCCTACATGGCTTCAACAGACGAACTTTATGTTACGATTAAAGGAAAAGGCGGACATGGCGCGAAACCAGACCAATGCATTGATCCTATTCTCATTGCTTCACACTTACTTATCGCATTGCAGCAAGTGGTTTCAAGATGGAGCAATCCGCAAATGCCTACTGTTCTTTCCTTCGGGAAAATAATTGGAAATGGCGCGACGAATATTATTCCGAATGAAGTTAGAATGGAAGGGACTTTCCGCACATTTTCTGAATCTTGGAGAACTACAGCACATGAAAAAATTATAACGTTAGCGAAAGGTTTAGTTGAAGGAATGGGCGGAAGCATTGACTTCCATATTGAAAAAGGATATCCTGTGGTATACAACAATCCTGAATTAACGGAACGAGCTATAGCTCAAGCGAAAGATTATTTGGGTGAAGAAAATGTGATTGACTTGGATATGCGAACCACCGCTGAAGACTTCGCCTACTATTCGCAACAAATGCCCGGATGCTTTTACCGCCTGGGGACTTCGAACGATGACGGCACATTGACCGCTCCCGTTCACAACAGCAAATTCGCTGTCAATGAAAACGCATTAAAAATTGGAATGGGCTTGCTCGCGTGGCATGCTATTCAAGAATTAAAATAGACTATGAGTTTAACTGATTTTCTTTACAATTACGATTCGAAAAAAATCGTCCGTCCTTTCATTATTGCTGAAGCTGGAGTGAATCACGAAGGTTCTATGGACCTAGCGAAAAGACTCATTGACGAAGCTGCAGAAGGCGGTGCAAATGCAATTAAGTTTCAGACCTACAAGGCGGAGACTATCGCAAGCAAAGACAGCCCGTATTACTGGGATATTACCAAAGAACCTACTCGCAGTCAGTTTGAATTATTCAAGAAGTATGACAAATTCTGGAAGAAAGAATTCGAGCAGCTCGCTCGTTATTGCGAAGAAGTTGGAATAGAATTTATGAGTACTGCTTTCGATGTAGAAAGTGCAAATTTCTTAAACGACTTAATGTCTGTTTATAAAATTTCCAGTTCAGACATTACAAATCTTCCGTTCATAGAGCACCAATGCAAATTCGGTAAGCCCATTATTTTAAGCACAGGTGCTTCCTACAAATGGGAGGTTCAGCAGGCCGTTGAAACCATTGAGAAATATGGAAACAAGCTGTGTTTAATGCACTGTGTGTTGAATTATCCTACACCTGATCCGAATGCGCATTTGGGAATGATCAAGGATTTGATTTCCACCTTTCCTCAGGCGGTTCCGGGGTATAGCGATCACACCCTTCCTAAGGATATGCATACGCTTGAGGTTGCAACGCTATTGGGCGCAACAGTATTAGAAAAACACTTCACACACGACAAGACCCTGCCGGGTAACGATCATTATCACGCGATGGATAAGGAAGATTTAAAGCATTTCCATTCACGTCTGGATAGAACTGTTGAATTGTTGGGTGGATTTGAATTAACTGCCATTGATGACGAAGCACCTGCACGTGCAAATGCAAGAAGAAGTTTAGTGGCAGCAAAAGCTATGCCTGCTGGACACGTTGTAACATTTGAAGATCTAACATGGAAGCGTCCCGCTAGTGGAATTTCACCAAAAGACATTTCACAATTGATTGGAAAACAAACAGCGCAAGACATCGCTGAAGACGACGTATTGCGCTGGAATATGTTTCGTTAAACTTTTAGATGTTGATGTTCCCCGAGAAGGAATCGTCCATTTGATTTCCTTGCTCGTCCTCGAAGAAGTAGATTTTAATTAAAGCAGTATCGCGAAGGAAATCTATCTTTCCAATTTCGAAACGATTCACTTTTATTCCAGTTCTTTCTTCAATATCCGCCTTCATTTCTTCTTCTCTTCCTACTTTGATTAGGTCAATCTTTTCATATACAATAATCTTTTGTGCTTCATGGCGTAACAACCATACACGCTCTAAACCGTAGGTTGCGCCAATAATAACAAGATTGGCAAAAGACAATTCCACCAAGGAAATTTTCTTATTGATTAAAGCATTCATTACAGACATTCCAATGACTACAAACAAGTAGGTCATTTCTTTAATTGGAATAGCATCTGTGCGGTAGCGAATAATTCCGAATACAGCAAACAATCCGAGCGCAAAACCCATTTGAAGCTTTACACTTTCTAGCATGAAACACATGAGGAAAATGGTTAAACTAAAGAGCAAATAAGTGAACAGAAAATCTTTTCTTTTTGCAATTGGGTAGTAGATTGCTCGTACTAAAAGCAACACAAATAGCATGTGCACTGATAAACGAATTATCAGTCCTAGAAAATCTTCCAAGTGAATAAATTTCATTCCTCCCATTGGGTCAAAATCTGACTGCAAAAAAATTGCATTAAGTGCATCTAACATAATCTTACTTTATTGATTCTAATTTATTTACTTTAATTAACTTCTCTTTGAAATTATTTTTCTTCACGAAAGGCACAAGCATGGCTACGCCTAAACAATATTTACTTATACTCTCTTCACGAACATGTCTCTTTTTTAGTGCTTGCACGAATGGTGAGAGTCGATTTCTATTCTCCTGTTTTACCTCAACGATAACGATTTGCTTCAGTTCTCTTGAGATTTTATTCCACTCGAAAGAGAGCTGTAAGTCAATGGTTATTCTTTCTGGTAAGCTAGGTTCGACTAAAGTTACTCGGGTAAAATTATTTTTTACTTGAGGGAACAAATGGAAATCGATTCCGGCTTTACGCCCTATAAATTTTTCTTCATCGCCGTTTAACTCCATTCCTATTTCTGGAATTCCAGTTCGCTGCTTTTGAGTTCTGCCGCGATTTGTTTTAAATTTCAATTCAAGAAAACTTAGGTCGCTATCTATGTAAGAGCGCTTTCTTATTTTCCATCTATTCTTCTTGCCGTTGTGGTGACGAGTATAGAACAAAAAATCTTCGGTGTCGTAGTACAACGTTTCATAGTGACTGAATCGAATGTCATTCACTTCCAGAATTCGATAAGTAGTTTTAACTTCATCCAATATTGAGAGCAAATCATCCAACGAAACCACAAATTTGGTATCTGTTCGATTCATCAATTCTACTCCGTCCATTTCTTTCAATGAAATCGGGGTGAATTGCTGCACTATTTGTTCTATTGGGCTCAAAATTATTATCTCTTACGAACTTAACACAAATTTAATGTTAAGACCTCGTAAAAGTCTAAAAGTTTAACTCGAAACGAAATAAAAATTACTGTCCACCCTGTGGTTGAGCTGTATTCGAGCCGCCTGAACCGTTCAATGTGAAACGTATCGCAAGACCTGTTGAGATATTCGAGGTTTGGAAACTTGTGGAAATCGCAGGTTTGTTAATCTGATGGTCGTAGAAGAAGCGAAGTGTTAGCTTGTCGCTAATGGCCATATCTGCACTCGATTTCACACTGAACAATGTTTGTCCAGCTGTTACTTGATTTTGTCGTTCCTCGATTTTTCTGATCAGGGTAAAGTTGTCGCGAATGGTAAAATCGACACGTAAATTCAGCGTTGATTTTTCTAGCAATTTTACAGGAAGTTTACTTCCTTTTTTTCTTCCGAAGGGATTCGGCACTTCTGTAATCTTATAACCCAAACCAATTACAAAGCTGTTGCTCTTTGTTTCGGTTATCTGATAATTCGCCATTCCTAATGCTATGGTTCTGTCGCGTTTGTACTCCAATTTGATTAATGGATCGTTTACTTTTTTAGTCTTCAAAGTCATATCAAATCCAACCAGTGGCGACATGGACTCTGTTAAAGTTACCGTTCCAATTTGACGTTGGCTCACGAAGTTCTGCTCTGCGCTCTGATCAATAGCGGTGGGAAGATTATCAAACTCTTCGTACTTCAAATTTGTGATATAAGACGCCGTGGCCGTTGAGCGGTAATTGTGCGTTACATTGAACTGCTTGAAGTACTTCTTTACTGCAGGTAGTTTCGTTAATCCGTCATACGTGATTTTCCAGTTAGGTTGTGCCTTGGTTGCAAATGGATTCAGCGCCACCTCGCTTGTTGAACGCCCGGTATAGGCCGCAATAAATGAAGGGATAATTACATCTTGAGAAAGCGATCCGAAACCTTCGTAGTATCCTGAGTCGTTCGGATTTGCCAACTGGTAGTTTTCACTGTTCAGTCGGCTAGAAATTTCCCTTCTGTTTGCTAGGAGTTGATCGAAAATCGGACTTGCATAATTATTCTCTTTGTCGTCCTTAATAAATGCTGTATTCCAAGTGATTAATGAAGCCGAGAAATTCCCTGTTTCCATTGGAGATTGAAACGTGTAATCATCAATGGTAGGATCATATCTGAAAAACGAGTTATAATTTTTCCCTTCTTGACGTGTGGCTGAAAGTTCCACCTTGAAATAACGGAATGGCTCTAAATTCATTTTAGCATTCCACGTCTCTGTGAACGTTTCGTTGTATTGAATATTCAAAGATTGGCGTTGTACCAACCAATCGTTGCTTGCAGCGTCTGTTGCGAAGTTTCTTCCCGTAGGATTACCCATTAAATCCGTGTTCTGCTGTCCGACTAAGAATCCGATTCCAGGACCATCGAATTGATCGTCGAATCCGAGAATACTTGTGCTGTTGGCATAACCTGGTAGCGACAATCCTTCATTCTTTGTGTAGCTTCCATTCACGGTTCGAACCATCATAAAGAACCGAAGGGCCACATCTAATGGATCTACCTTTTCTTTTTTATCTTTCTTCTTCGCTAAATCGTCTCCAAAACCATCCTTCTTTGTTGGATCATCTTTCTTTCCTGCATCCTTTTTACCTGCGTCAGGTTTTTTTCCTGTTAACGCCCTTTTTAAGCGAGGAACGTTATTGTACAAGGTCTCGAAATTTCCTTGCGCGTTCAATTGAATCTGTCTGCTGTTTTGAATGGTATTACCCAAAGTATCTTGAGTGAAAGGAGCACGATCCCATCTGAATGTTCCACCATATCGAGCATCGGCACTCATGAAGTTGAGCAGTGGGAATTTATCTAATGGAAGTTTATAGGTAACACCCACATTGTGATTGTAGGTAGTTGTTTCGCCGAAGTGTTGAATATTACTCCATACCGAGTCTTTGTATGACTGATACCAATCTACATCGTTCTTATTAATTACTCCGCGCGGTTCACCAACTAATGCAATGTTACTTGCTGTGAAATCGGTTTTTAAGTTCTTCGTTAAATCATACTTCATGGAATAGTTCCGCGTCCAATTCCAATTCTTTTGCGCTTGTGTTTGAATAAGCATGTCGCTATAGACGCCCGTAAGCTCCAATGAGTTATTTCTAATTCGGCTTGTTTCATAGGAGCGGTTCATTTCCGTTCTAAAACTCATTTGTTTGATACCCGCATAGAAGTTGAATTCCTTCAACCATTTGAGATATTTCGAAGTTTTAATGATTGGGAAATTCGCTAGAGGTTTGAACTCTTTCGGTTTATTCGTGAAACTGTAATCGAAGGCACCTTGGTATTGCTTTTGCAATCTCCAATCGGTATTGATATCACGGAAGTAGGTTTCATTGTAGGCGTATGACACTGAGAAATTATCTATCCCATAAAATTTCGGTTTGTCTGTGCTTGTGGGAGCTGCTTGTGTGCCTGGTTTACCTTTATCATCAGCGCTCGGCAAGCCCACCCCTTTATCTGCAGACGCGTCTTTCTTCGGCGCAAATTTTACATTTGTGAAATTGATACTCCTACGCTTCGTATACGTTTGTGACTTCTGCTTTAATGGTTTATTCATTGTTGGCAAATCCGTCATTTGAATATCAGGTTGAAGAGGGCTATACCTTGGGGTTTGAACATTCTCCGAAAAACCTAAGTACATGGGCAATTGCACACCCCAATCTTTCGGGAAAAACTTACCCAGTTGCAATGTGCTACTCGCATCGAGCCCCATCTTCGTTTCCTGCTGCCTCTGCTGAACACGCTGTTCAATAGCTCCCCATCCGGGCGTACTAATATTTCCTGAAACCGCAATGTTACCGAAGTCCGCCAGTTGAGCGTTGAGTCGGGCAATTGCAGCCGAACCTGACTTCTCATCAAATTCAGAGAGACGCAATTCATTCACCCAAACAATGGCACATTTTCCTTTGCCATCGTCAGTTACTCCAAACGGGTTGGTGTCCTTATCAGGATTTCGAATACCGATCATCATGGTGGTAATGTTCGCTAAATTCGGATTACCCTTCACGGAAAGGTGTACGTTATTGTCGAGTATGGTGTCTACAACAGACAAAACGGAAGTGGTTGAAGGTCTATTGATTTTCAGATTTTGCAAATCTGAAAGTTGAATATCGAAATTGTTATCTGCCGGCCAAATTTCATCATCGTTGTTCGTGTACCATGGCGTTACACTCATAGGAACTTCGTACTCGTAGTAGTTATCATTGAAATCGGAACCTAAACGAATAAACACGGTCACATCGTTGTCCTTCAAGTCTGACTGAATACCGGCAGCTTCAGCATGCGCGAACATGCGAAGACGCTTGTATTGGCGTAAATCATATTTTACATTTCTATACGTAGCACGAGCATCGCCATCTTTCAAATTGCACACACTTAACGACAGCGATTGTTCGTTCAAATTTCTAAGGTTTGCAGAAGCGACATCTTGCTCACGAATAATTCCTGGAGGAACGGCGTAAGGCACTGGCTCACGATTTCCGTTTTCTTCAATGTTCACCGCAGCAATACTGAATGTTGTTTCAGGATCATCGTTGATCTCTTGCTCTTGATTTCCCGCTAAGGTGTAGTCGTATTTTCTCCATTCCCCTCTTACCAATTCCAAACGTGCAAACCGCAATGTTACCGGCTCTTCCCAGCCTTTCAAGAACATACGAATGTATCTGATTGATCGGAAATCGGGAATGCTTCCCACCCGCTTTTCAAATTCTTTGATTGGAATTTTGAATTGGTACCAACGAATAGGGCGCTCCTCATTGTTCGCGGTTGTTTTCGTTGTAACGAACGTATCCGTAATGTAGTTTTTACCCAAGTTAGCGTCTCCCAAATCACCAGGACGGAGGCTCACTTTATATTGAAAATAACTTTCGATGGTGTTAAGGGTGATATCCTGATTGATATCCTCTGAGTTCGGGATGGTTGTTGCCGCTATTGGGTATCCATCGGGAGTGTTGGTATTCGAATTACCCTCGTTGCGGTTGAAATTTTTATATCGTTCCAGTGTATTCAAGTTTGCAGCATCCGCCTGAGAACTTCTGAAATAACTGAAGTTATCTGCAGAGGGATCTTGCTGGTATTTCGCGTAGGCATCTGGGGTCAAGAACCCTTGCATTTGCAACAACCAATTCGAAAAATAAGACTGTTCAGCAACGGAATTCAGTCCGTCTAATCCGATGTCTTGTTGTTCGTAGTTACCCGAAGTGTAATCGAAAGCGTTCACCACGTTGAAGGTTGTTGGT
>JBEIFO010000039.1:0-11274 GCA_040382375.1 Crocinitomicaceae bacterium | reverse complement strand
ATCATATTCAACATCTAAAAAAGTTCCTTCTTGAGATGTGTTGCAATACTTATTGATGTTCTCTTGATTTGCGAAATACAACTTGTTGCTCTTGGCGCCACATATCCATTGCCAGCTGAGTGCATTGCTTGCCCAATCGCCGTCCAACAAATAATAGTACATCCATTGTGCGGGTTCAATCCAAGCGCATCTTCCCAGGTTCGTTGCCAAAGAAGCGATGTACATTCTAACATGGTTGTGCAAATAACCCGTTGAATAAAATTCTTTAATGGCATCATCAACGGCTTCAATTCCGGTTTCGTGTTGAACAATAGACTTCGGAATTCCTGAACGATCTGCGCGAGCTTGAGGCTGTCTCAAATCATTATTAATCTCGCTACCTCTAACTATCCAGATTTGCTGCCAATAGTCTCTCCAAGCCAACTCTTGTAGAAAGCTTTCCATATCATTTGGAGAGTATCCCTTATTCAAAAAATAAAGAGCCACATATTTGGTACTAATGAGTCCGCGCGATATGTATGGCGACAAATAAGTTACATCGCCATTGATGAAATTTCTAGTCTTACCATATCGAACGGGATCAATTCGTTCCAATTGGACCATGACTTCTTTTAGATTCGTTTCAAACTGTTTCAAACAAATAATTTACATCAGAACAAAAGAATCTGTGTTAATGTTCTTGAGTAAAATCAAGGTTTGTTTAACTTTTTTATGTTTTTATTAAACAAGACTGAACAAAATAACAATAAAGCGGTTTTAAAGATTGTGGAGGCAGAAACCACATGAATAAACGCGGAGAAACCGAAAATCCTTAAGAGTAGGAAAACCTTACTAAAACCGTTTTTTATGGAACACATGGGTACAATTGCAAGTGACAATTATGTTGCTTTTACGTTCTTCATCGGAACGATGGCTATGATGGCCGCATCAGTATTTTTCTTTTTTGAATTGAACAACACCTCTCCAAAGTGGAGAACGTCTGTTCTAGTTTCTGGTCTTATTACCTTCATTGCATCAGTGCACTACTACTACATGAGAGGTTACAACTTGGAGACCGGTGAGTCACCAACATTCTTTCGTTATGTTGACTGGATTTTGACTGTTCCATTGATGTGCGTTGAGTTTTACTTGATCACTAAAAAAGCAGGTGCTAAAATTTCTTTGTTGTGGAAGTTAATCTTCGCTTCATTGGTAATGTTAGTGACTGGATATGTTGGAGAAGTTTTAGACAGAGACGGTAGTGTTCTTTGGGGAGTTCTTTCAGGAGCAGCTTACTTCTACATTGCATACTTAGTATGGTTTGGTGAAGTTTCTAAATTGGCTGAAACTGCAGGTCCACAAGTTGCAAAAGCAACGCGTATCCTTGCTTGGTTCGTATTAGTTGGATGGGCTATTTATCCTTTGGGTTACATCCTAGGAACTCCAGGTGGATTGTTCGGAATCAAATTAGTTGAAGATCCAAAGGCTGCATTGCACGCTATGGACATCGTTTACAACATCGCTGATGCAATTAACAAAATTGGATTTGGTTTAGTTATTTATGCGTTGTCGCGTAAAGAAGACTAAATAAATCTATTCTATTCGAAATAGAATTTAGAAAGGGCGTAAGAATTTAAAACTTACGCCCTTTTTTTTCACTTAATTTTTGTTTCTCCAAGCAGATTAAAACAACAACAAAATGATCGCAGAAAAAAAATACGATTACATCTTTGCTGGAAAAGGCGCGTCTGCTGCACTTGTGTTAATTGAGCTTGAAGGACGAAATCTTTTAAACTCGAAAAACATACTCATTGTTGATCCTAATCAAGATTCAACAAACAATAAAAACTTTTGCTTTTGGACCGAAGATAACGGCGAACTCAAAAAAAAACTTAAGCCCTTCATAGAGCACAACTGGTCCAAAATTCAGTTGAACAATGGGAAGGAAGAATTCCTAAACCCAACGTCTTACAATCACATACCCAATTCAATTGTTATTGAAAAGGCCAATGAGATTCTTGAAAAACATTCTGCTCATGTCTTGATTGAAACAGTTACCGAGACCGGAACTGATAACCTTGGAAACTTCGCAACAATTGGTGACGAAAGAATATACGGAGAGTACATCTTTGATTCTAGAACTCCAGTCTTGCAAAAGACCGAATGGAACCAAACGACCCTATTTCAAAGCTTTATCGGATGGGTCGTAGAATTCCCAAATGAAAAAATAGATGTTGAATCCTTTCGCATGATGGACTTCAACATTGAACAAAACAACTTCACACAGTTCGTCTATGTATTGCCTTTCTCAGAGAACACTGCTTTAGTTGAAGTGACAAGATTTGGTAACGAAATCATCACAACTGCCGAAGCGGAAGCAATTCTCGAAGACTACATCGCAAAGCATTTTGGTTCGCATAAGAAGACCGGAACTGAACAAGGGTGCATTCCTATGAGCAACGCTTCAATGGACAGTCCTGGAGGTAAAAACACAATCAATCTCGGTGCACGAAATTATTGCCTCAAGCCAAGTACCGGCTACGCTTTTAAAAACATGTATGGTCAGTCTGTTGAAATCGCTGAACAAATTCAAGCTGGACAAAAAACAATTTCAACCAACCGAACACACCAGAAAGCGACTACAGGAAGGTTCGCATTTTATGACGCGCTACTTCTCATTATTCTAAACCTCTGGCCAAGCTATGGCAAAAAGATATTTTCTCAATTATTCTCTAATATTGAAACGAAACTCATTCTAAAATTCCTCGACGAGAAAACAACAATTTTAGAAGACGCTAAAATATTCAGCCGGCTCCCCATCGGGATTTTTCTACGAGCATTGGCTCTTCACTTTATAAAGAGCAAAGCATTCAGACCTTTTGTTATCGTTTGTTTTGTTTTGACTTTGTTATTTCTTTCAGATTATGCTGAAATTCGGAATATAATCGGGTACACAACACTTATCATTGGAATGGTGTTCGTTGGACTGCCACACGGCGCTGTTGATCATTTGATAGAATCGACAACATGGGATTATAAAAAAGCTCCACGATTCGTTGGTCAATACCTTTTGCTTATTGCATGCATGGGAATCATTTGGCTTGTAGCACCAATCTTTGCACTCATAGCCTTTTTAGTTTATTCAGCTTGGCACTTTGGACAGGCAGATATTCGGCATTGGTCAATCTCTGACTTTCTCACCTTGCCTTGGGGAGGAACACTTCTAGCCTACATTTTAGGAACGCACCAAAACGAAACTTCAGAAATATTAAACTATATCGCAGGCATTAAATTTCCATTTTCAATTACACCGCTTGCTATTGCTCCTTGGATATTATTTGCTCTTTGGAAAAGAAATCTCCCAATGATTTTCACAATTTTCTGGCTTGTCCTTTCAAGTCAATTGCCTCTCCTACTCGCTTTCGGAACATACTTCATTGGTCAGCACAGCATAACAAGTTGGGGACATCTTAAGCAACACATTCAATACAACAATCGGAAAATCTGGATTCACTCACTGCCTTTTCATCTTGGAGCTTGGCTAATTCTTGCTCTCTTCTTCGCACTCTGGCCTATGATTCAGAGTAAAATAAGTCCATCTTATAATGCATGGGGAATTTTCTTTATTTTCATTTCCTGCGTGAGCTTTCCGCATGTGATTTTTATGAATAAGTTGTATCAGAAACCCTGATAGCTTCCGTCTATTTCATTAGGAATTAGTCTCAAAAGGTAAGAGAAGATAAGAAAGGGTAAGAAAAGGTAAGATTTAACAAAGCAGTTCCAATTATGAATCCCGATAGCTATCGGGAGGAATTACGTAGTAGGAATAAAACCGAAGGTTTTCCAATTACGAAGTTTAACTACCATTTAATCTCTTCCTTTCCCCAAGAGCTCAAACGCTCATTCACTTTCGAAAACGGCTTCGACCCAAAAAATCCACGATAAGAGGACAGCGGAGAAGGATGAGCGCTTTCAATAATATCATGTTTTGACATGTCAATCAAGTTCTTTTTCTTTCGCGCATAATCTCCCCATAGAACAAAAACAACATGCGCGTTTTCTTTCGAAATGAAATCAATGGCCGCATTTGTAAATTCTTCCCAGCCCCATTTCGAATGACTTCCTGCCTTGTCTTTTTCCACCGTTAAAACACTGTTCAATAACAAAACGCCTTGCTCCGCCCAAGAAGTTAAATCGGTAGTCCGAGTTAAGTCAATTCCAAATTCACTTTCCAACTCTTTGAATATGTTTCGAAGGGATGGCGGCATTTTTATTCCTTGACGAACGCTGAAAGCCAAACCGTGCGCCTCTCCTGTGCCATGATATGGATCTTGTCCAAGAATAACAACCCTTACATCTTTTGGCTTGCACAATGCGAAAGCTTCAAATATTTTTTGTTTAGGTGGAAAACAAATCGAGGAAGCGTATGCTTCCTCGATCTTTTTTTCTAAAGAAAATAAATAGTCCTTTCTCGCCTCCTCTTGAAGCAATGAGCTCCACGTTTTTGGAAAGGATTCGAATAACATTACAACTTAACAAATTTCTTGTTGAAGGAAGAACCGTCTTTCTTCACCACTTGAATGAAATATATTCCGCTTGCAAAATTGCTTGCGGAAATAATGGTTGAAGCAGCATTTAAATTCATGGTTTCAACCAATCTTCCATCTTGTGTATACACTCGAACTTCTTTTAACAAATCGAATCTTGAGCAAGTCAATGTAAAGCTCTCTTCAACGCGTGTTGGAAATATAGTTAGCTCCAGGAAAGAAACACTCTCCTCCACTCCAACTATTCCAAAGCAAGGTTGAACCGCAGCAGTTCCCGGATAAGATCCGTCTATCGCCAAAAGACCTGTTCCTGCAGCGTCTAACCAATCTACCAAATCCTCATTCGCCGGATTCGGATTACTCGTAAAGTGCTTGTCCATTTTACCATAATAGTCCGGAGCCGTTTGCGCATCACAGAATGAACCTCCGCCTGTAAGTGTTCCAATAATTTGGTGGTCCTTGTTAAACAACGGTGATCCCGAAGATCCTCCTTCTGTTACTCCCCAATTTGTAACCGTTTGAATCCAATTCACTTTCCAGTGATGATTTGAAGTCTGCCATGTTCCTGAATTAACAGTTCCTGCAGTAGAAATCTTTTTCACATCTCCAGCAGGATGGTGAATACAGATTGCTTTCCAACCAGATGCTGATGCCGTTGGCGCAGATGTGTTCGCGTTCCATCCAGCATAATAAACTGGCCATGTTGCTGGAATAGCTTGAGTCATTTCCAATAAACAGAAATCGCTTCCTGATGAACCTCCACCATCATTCGAATCGGCCAAACGCGTTGTCCCTGTCTTCTGCTGAGCAGATGCGCTAATTCCAGTTCCGCACGCGCTCTTCTGATAGTTGAATCGGACTACAATATTTCCAAAATCAGCATTCGACGAAGACTCTGTGCAGTGCATTGCTGTTAGAACGAATTTCCTGCAATCGTAAGAGGTGTTATTTACCAATGTACCAGAACACAAGCCTACCCCGCCTCCAGCAGGAATACTTAATTTCACAATAGCTCGCATATCATCTGCCCACTCATCTCCTTCCGGACATTTAATATCAATTTCGCATGGATCAGATGCGCGCTCGAAGCGGTCATCATGAACATATCTAAAGTAGTGACCAAATCCACGAATATTTAAAACAGGCTGTTCCATTACTTCAAAGGGTTGGTAGTATTCTAAAACTACATCGTCACCAAATACTTCAGGTGTGCGATAATATCCAGACGTAGAATTTTCCTCGCTGTCGTATGGTCCTACAAACAAATCTCTGTCGGCAGTGTAAGCAAATAACTGGGTACCTTCAGGCAAATACAATTGCTTGAAGAACACGTCCATGCTCAATGCACCTGGACTATACACACGCAACTGCCACATCTTATCTCCATTCGGAAAATAAGTCCACTCACCATCTGTAAGCGCATTCATAGGCTGTTCAATGATTTTTCCATAAATAGGAAGGGTTCCATTTTTATCAGACTCATCGGCCATGGCCCACAATTCTTCGCTAGTCAAGGTCGCAACTTGCACACGTTCTAGACGAGAATTGAAAGATGTATTTGACTCTCTGAATCCAACTGGTTCTTGAGCCATCACTTGCAGCGACATCAATAGTGCTGCTAAAAAGTATAGTTTTTTCATTTTGCAGATTTGAGGTGGCAAGATAGTCAGTATTTTTGCTTCCTTGACTCTGTTTCCTAAAATATCGCGACTACTCCTAAAGGCCTACATTGGCCCTTTCATCATAACCTTTTTAATTGCTATGTTCATTTTCGAAATGCAATTCATTTGGGTTTATCTAGATGATTTGGTTGGAAAAGGAATTGACCCAATCACGCTGCTACAGCTCCTTGTTTATGCCAGTGCGCGAATTGTAAACATGGCTCTGCCTTTGGCCATTCTTATGTCAAGTATAATGACCATGGGCTCACTGGCTGAAAATTATGAATTGACAGCCATGAAAAGTGCGGGAATGTCACTGAGTCGGATTTTAAGACCGCTCGTCTTGTTCATGGTTGCCTTGTCCGTTTTTTCCTTTGTATTTGCAAACAACGTTTGGCCCATTGCTAATTTGAAATTCAGAACATTGTTATTCAGTATTGTTCAACAAAGACCAACACTGAATTTAGAAAGTGGCGTTTTCTACAATGGTATTGAAGGCATTAGTATTCGAGTTCTAGACAAGAACATTGAAACTGGCGTGCTCAAGGATGTTTTAATCTACGATCATAGAAATCAGAATTTAGGAAACCGAACGGTCATTCGCGCTAAAGAAGGCGATATGAGCGAAACAGAAGACAAACGATTTCTTATTCTCACCTTGAAGAACGGTGTTACATACGAAGAGAAAGAAGAAAACAATAGACCGAAGAAAGCTTCCATGCAATCGAATAAAAAGGAAAAGCACATGCCCCTTGTTGCTGGTAATTTTGAAAGCATGGTGCTTCGACTAGATCTTAGCTCACTCATTTTTCAAAAAAATGATGAAGAGGTTTTTCGAAACTCGTTTGAGATGATGACAATTGCTCAGCTTGACAACGCCATTGACAGTCTTGAACTTCAAAAAGACAGTCTGGACAAGGCCATTCAAAATTTTCAAGCCAACAATCAAAACAACAGTTCAGATGTCACTGCACCTGCTGTAACTAGTTCGAAAAACGTAGCTCTCGACAACAAGGCCAAGCAAGCCAAAACGCTGGAAGGAATGAGCGAAGAATTGCTGAATCGAAGCAAATTCATTAACCGACACAAGATTGAATGGCATAGAAAATTCACCTTGGCCTTCTCTTGCATCATTCTCTTTTTTATAGGAGCACCCCTTGGCGCAATTATTCGCAAAGGAGGAATTGGCTGGCCAACCATTCTTGCATTAGGAATTTTCATTCTCTTTGAAATGCTTACCATTGCTGGCGAAAAGATGACCAAAAGCAATATACTTGAACCTGAAATTGGCATGTGGTTAGCGACCTTTGTTACCCTTCCTATGGGAATTTTCATAACGTACAGAGCGCGCATGGAAGGAAAGTGGCAATGGAATATCTTCAAGAAAAAAGGAAATAAAAACAAATCTGAGAACGTATGAAATTTCTTCAGATTTGTCAAAAGCCGCCGCTGCCGCTAACAGACGGAGGTTGCATTGCTTTTCATGCGCTTACCACTGGATTACTTCAAGCGGGGCATAGCGTTAAAGTGTTAACACTATTCACTGACAAGCATGATTTTCTTCCTGAATCAATGCCTGAAGAATATTTAAGAAAAACAGATATTGAGGGAGTATACGTTGACACTAAAATGAATTTAGTGGATGTGTATTGTAATTTCATGACTCGGGATCCTTATAATTTAAGTCGTTTTTTTTCTGTAGATGTTGACATTCGTCTAACGCGATTACTTCAAAAAGAAAAATACGATTGCATCATTCTCGAAAGTATTTTCACTACTCCGTATTTACCCACCGTACGCAGAAATGTAAGCACGCCTGTAATCCTTCGATCACACAATGTTGAACATCAAATTTGGGATAAGCTCGCTGTTGGCGAGAAAAATTTCATCAAGAGAATTTACCTTTCCTATCTCAGTAAAAAACTATACAAAGCGGAAATAGAAGCGTGGCGCAGTGTCGACGGTGTGGCGTGCATCAGTTACGACGATATGCAATTCACACGAGCGCTTTCTCAAAAACCTTCCTACTTGCTCCCTGTGGCCATGTCTATTCAAGAACCCGTTGAGATGACTGGAAATGATCTGAAGGTTTATCACATTGGATCAATGGATTGGTTGCCTAATTTGGAAGCTATTAACGGGTTCATAGAGAATACACTTCCAACCGTATTAAAAGCATTTCCAAATTTTGAATTTCACATCGCGGGAAGAAAAATGCCACCTAGTCTTCATGAAAAAAAGATTAGCGGCATTGTCTCGTGGGGAGAAGTTGAGAGTGCGCAGGCTTTCGCAAGGAACTTTCAGATCATGCTTGTTCCCTTGCAGTCTGGTTCTGGAATTCGAATTAAAATATTAGAGGCCTTCACTATGGGCATTGCAGTTATTTCTACAGAGCAAGGAATTCGTGGATTGGATGTAGACGACAGAAAAGAATACTACCGCGCAGAAACACCTGAAGAATGGGTTGAGGCTTTGCGCGCCCTGCAAGACCCTGCAGAACGAGAAAGAATAGGAAGAAACGCACAACTTTTCATGGAACAGTCGTACAGCAATTCAAAGATTGTTCAACCCCTTATTCAATTTATCAAATCCCTTCCAAAAAGATGAAAATCGTAGTGCTCACTTCGCGCATTCCGTATCCGTTGGAAAAGGGAGATAAACTCCGCATTTTCCACCAAATAAAACATCTTTCAGAGTCTCACGAAATTTGCCTCATCTGCTTGAATGAAAATTCTCAGCGCATTGACACCTCTGTGCTTCAAGAAATGGTTTCTGAATTTCATGTTGTACAAATTTCAAAATGGAAAATACCCTTCCGATTATTCTTCGCTCTCTTTCATAATCTACCTTTTCAAGTTGAATATTTCCTCGAACGAAAAAACAAAAGAGCGATTGAGACTATCATTCAGAAATTTGAACCCAACCACATTTACTGTCAACTCATTCGAACTTCGGAGTACGTCAAAGACCTCTTTCAATTCGATAAAACGCTAGATTACATGGACGCCTTCAGCGCGGCGGCCATGCGAAGAGCAAAGACGGAAAAAGGAATTTCGAAAATATTTTGGAAGATTGAAAATGAACGCGTGAAGAAATACGAGCGAAGCATTTTCGATTATTTCAAACACCACGCTATCATTTCAGAGCAAGATCGAAATCTACTCGCAATTCCTTCCAACAAGAATATTTCTATTGTTCCCAATGGTGTGGACACCTCTCATTTCAAGAATTCCAATCAAAACAAAAAACACGATCTTGTTTTTGCTGGAAACATGAATTACCCACCAAACATTGCTGCTGCCATATTTCTTGTTGAAGAAATACTTCCAAAATTATTATCGCAATTCCCTAATATCACGGTGCTCATTGCCGGAGCGAACCCATCATCTGACGTTCAAAATTTGGCAAGCGAGAATGTGACTGTTTCAGGTTGGATGAACGACATACGCGAGGCATACTGTGAATCCCGTGTGTTCGTAGCACCCATGTTTATTGGCGCAGGCATGCAAAATAAAATTTTAGAAGCCATGTCAAGTGAGCTTCCTGTTGTTACAACTTCACTTGCCGCAGAGGCGTTTCCTAAAAAAAACCTCTCGAAACTCATAGAAGCCAATACGGCTTTTGAATTTGCAAAAGCTATTCAGTATTATTTGTTGAATGAAGCCGCACAAGAGGAAGACGGAAAGAAAAACAGAATTTATGTGGAAGAAAAATACAGTTGGAAAATCAGTAATCAAAAATTAGATCAATGCATTTCAAATCAATAATTCTCTTAGCGTTTTGTGCTTTAACCTTTCAGGGTATTTCTCAAACGGAAATAGTTATGCTTGGACATGTTGGGCAACGTAACGCTGAAATATGGGTGCATTGGCCGAATGAAGGCGAGAACGTTTCACTTCAATATTCAAATCCCAATTGGAATGGCGGTGAGATATCATTTTCTGTTTTGAAAGAAAAACACCTCAGCAATAAGATTATTCTTTCTTCGCTTCAACCGAGCACGACATACACGTTCTTCCTAAAAAGCAAAAGTTTTCAAACGAAGATTTACGAATTCACCACGCAAGAACTTTGGCAATGGCGAAAAGACGCTCCCCATTTTTCAATTGTATTTGGAAGTTGTGCGTACGTAAACGACACTGATTTCGACAGACCTGGCAAAGCTTATGGGCAATCTGACTCTATTTTCAATGTCATTTCTGCGTTGAAGCCAAACGCAATGATTTGGGGTGGAGACAATATTTACTTGCGTGAAGGAGACTTCGAAACGCAAGCCAATATGGAGGCTCGATACTTAAAAGCACGACAAGTTCCTTCCATTCAAAAATTACTTTCAACTTGTCCGCAATATGCTGTTTGGGATGATCACGATTTTGGTCCGAACGACAGTCACTCTTCCTTTCAATATAAAAAAGAGAGTTTGGCCGCATTCAAGGAAATGTGGGGCAATTCAAATTATGGCTTTCCAAAAAATGAAAACAACTGCATCACGGGAAAAGTGACTATAAACGATGTCGATTTATACTTATTGGACAATCGCAGTTTCAGAATTCCACCAGGGACCGAAGGCGTTACCCCACAAATGCTCGGCAAAGAACAGATTCAATGGCTCATTGAGGATCTAAAATCAAGCAAAGCTTCTTTCAAACTTATTGCGGTTGGCAGTCAGGTTCTTTCGTCTGTTGCCGACTTTGAGAATTACGCGAACTACGTAGAAGAAAGAAATTACTTGCTCAATCTTCTTGCGAAGAATAACATTAAAAATGTTGTTTTCTTGACAGGCGATAGACATTTCTCTGAGCTCTCCGAGCTAAAGCTCAGTGGCAACATTCGTGTTTTAGATATCACCGCTTCTCCCTTAACCAGCAAGCCATACAGCAACAGCAAAGAAATTAATTCGAATCGTGTTGAAGGGACATTTCTAGGAGAACAAAACTTTGCGCATGTAACTCTCACGGGAACTGCCAAAGAAAGGACAATTGGCATTGCTCTAATTGACAAGAGCGGAAAAACGTGTTGGAAAAAATCCTACGCGATAGAGAAGTAAAAAACTTAATTCTTTATTTGCGAATCGTTTAATTGGATTT
>JBEIFO010000038.1:0-11328 GCA_040382375.1 Crocinitomicaceae bacterium | reverse complement strand
GAAGTTCACTTTTGAAAAATCACCTTTTCCTTTAAAATTTGCTTTTGGATATTTATCACTTTCTAAATAATTTTCATTAAAGTGCTCTTGCATCAACGCTTTTTCAAATTCGAAACTCTTGATGAGAGTTTCTACTTGAACAGCACCTGTTGCTTGGTCAATGATGATTGTAGATTTATAATTATCCGCTTTAATGTCTTCAGCACTTGTGTGAGAGAAGAATTTAATATGTGCGGTTTTCGAGAAGTAACGCTGAGCAGATGCTCCAAAGCTTAATGCAACTAATGCGGTTGCTAAAATTATTTTTTTCATAGTATTGTTTTTTTTTAGATGAGGCATTTATTGTACCACTTATTTGATTCGAGCGCACTTACTCATTTGAACGCCGTCCATCATTAGGTAACCTGTACAAAACCCTTTGATTACGACTAAATCCCCCTTGTTTGCTGTTGCTTTATCTGTAGAATTGAAATAGCAATTCACAGGGTAATCTGGAGTGGACGTTTTTAAGCGAATAACACTTTCGTTTCCTTCATTTACAAATGCGGTGTCAACAACGCCCTGAATTTCGAGTGCAACAGAATCTTTTACGAATTTGCCATTTGCCGCATCTTCGTTTTTAGCAAATGCTGCACCAAGGGAATCAGCTGGTAAGATGTAGTTCGGTTTCACATCTGCCGCATTGGTCTTCGGTTTATTCCACAGGTAATATGCAACTCCACCGCCAATGGCAATAATGGAGAGAAGCACAAGAATGATTACTTTTTTATTCATGTTTTGGTCGTTAATTATTTGGAGCACCTGCACCAATCCATTCGGTTATAGCGGTTTTGTCGCAGGTGCTAAGTCCTGTTGTGCCTTTAGGCATGATTGAATATCCGTTGCTTCCATCCAGAGATCCCGCGAATCCGCCGTTGTCGACAATGGCTTTAATTTCGTCGTAAGTGGTTAAGGATAAACTCGCACTCGGATTAGCGCCTTCATGACATCCGCTTGCGCATTGCTGCGCAACAAGTGGAGCAATTCTACTGGTGAAAGTAAACGTATTGTCGCAGGGTGTTGCTGAATACAAATACTCTTCATTGTCGTAATAACATGCTGTCAAAAGCATAGTCATAGTTAAGAGCAACATGCTCGTCTTAGTTGTTAAGCGCACCATCGTTAATCCATTTTTGAATTTGAATAATCTTGCAGCTCTGAAGTCCAGATGTATTCTTAGGCATAATCGTGTAACCTCCTGTTGCGTTCAAAGAATGCATCAGAGATCCATTGTTCACAATCGCAACCGTTTCATTGTAATTGGTAATCGCAAGATTCGCGCTAGGAGAACCGCCGCTGTGACATCCAGTGCAATTTGTTTGAATAATAGGTAAAATGTATGCGTTGAACGTGTAATTGATCGTGTCACACCCAACGCAGCTGTTGAATTTCGCTCCTTGGTTAATCCAAGTACGAATAGCGTTTATTTGATCGCTTGTTAGCGCGCTGCTTGGAGGGGGCGGCATTATTTTGTCAGGATCTGAATCGGTAATAACCTCCATCAAATCGCTGTTGTTGGCATTGCCCATGTCAATAATGCCCGAATTCATAAGTGAGTAATAATCTGTAACAACAATATCTTCTTCATGAGAAGTCTCATCGTGACACCCCGACATTCCGCAATTGGAAACTAGCAGCGGCAAAATTGTATTTCCGAAGTAAACCGTATCGGGATCACAATTCTCTGCTATTGTACCATCTAAATCCGGTGGCGGCTCATGCTTACAAGAAACAAGAGTCATCAAAATCAATCCGAAAATTATAGAAGTGTACTTTTTCATCCGGTCAAAATTACAATCTGGTCTTTTGATAAGGTGAAACAATTATCATGATACAAGCGAACATAATGTTATATATCCCAAGTAATAGTCAGCTCATCGCTTGTCGGATGCGCTTGACAAGCTAGAATATATCCTTGTTCAACCTCTTTCGGCGTTAACGCGTGATTGGCAACCATTCGGGCTGTTCCTGATAAAACTTTGCATTGACAAGTGGTGCACACACCTCCTTGACAAGAATACGGTGCGTCTAATCCAGCGTCAATTGCCGCGTTCAAAATCGTTTCACCATCTGGATTAATTTCTAATTCAATGGTTTTTTTGTCTAGTGTAATAGATACTTTGCTCATCTCTTTATTTGATTAATGTTGAAATTTCATTTTTTAAATTATCTTCTTTCCAATTCCAATTTCCTAAGTCACTCTTCACAATTTCATGCTTGTCATTCAGTAAGTAGGTCACAGGTATAGAGTAAACATCTGCTTCTTTCAATTTGTTTATACGGTAGATATTAAATCCATAGCGTTCATGAAAAGCCTTTACTTGATCTTCCCTGTCTTCCGTAATAAAGACAAAGTTAATCTTTTGGCCCAAGGGTGTTTGCATAAACTCTTTTATTTCCGGAAGTTCACGCAGGCAAGGTCCGCACCAAGATGCGTAGAAATGCACAACCGTAGCACCATTTGTAAGGTCTGCAAGTTTATGTTGAACATTGGCACTGTCTAATACAATGAGTGAATCTTGCGCAAGTGAGGGCACCGTTTTATACCTGACAAGCATAAATACTCCAATTCCAATTAGACTAGCCCATAACAATCGTTCGATGGAAAGAAATCGAGCGAACTTACGCGTGTACCAGTTATTCATTAATCTTCTTCGATTTGAAGTTGATCTAAGGTTGAAATGAAATCTTGAAATTCACTTTGCTCCATCGGGACATAATCAATCGGAATTGAAAACGCCTGAGGGTCTATTTCCATTTCCTTGATTTCCGATAATTCCCAATATGAATTATCGTCTTGTTGCAGAGAAACAATGAGTCCAGGTCCTGAATGGGTATCGAATTGATAAGGAATCGCTTGGTATGCTGAAGTATACCAAATCCTCAAGGTGTCTTGAGTGCCGGATTCCGTTTGTTTTATTGCATAGCCGGCTTGACATATTAACCCAGCAATTTTGCGGGTTTTATTGTCCTTCGCAGAAACAATTTTAAAGAGCTTCGATGAATTGAAATTAGAAGTGTCAATTTTTACAGCCACTTTTTTATTAGCAATTGTAGCCATAACCGTTGATTCTTTTTTATCCGAATCTGTTAGTATGGAATAACCCCTCCCTTCCAATAAATTTTCTTCGGCTAAAAGTTCTACTAAACCAAAACTTCCCTTTACAGTGAATATCATTTTACTTGTGACGTAGGAACTTTCAAATCGTTCGGCACCGTCATACATTTTTCTGCTGTAGACGAGCGATCCTTCGAATGATTCAGATTGCGCTGAAAGGTTTAACGCGATAAAGAATAAGCAAATTAGAAATAGAAGCTTTTTCATGCAGTGAATTTACAAAGGAATTCACTCGGCGCGTTGTTGAACCAAAGGAATGCTAACGTGACGAGAAGAATTCGTTTCATTAATAATTCAAAATATTGGCTATAACTGCGCTTACTTTATCTGCGTTGGGAAGAAGCTCAGCTTCTAAATCGCTGTTCAGAGGAATCGCTGGAGTTGGCACACTGCCGTATGTTTTTACTGGCGCATCTAAGTTTTCGAAACAGTGCTCAGATATCTTTCCAGCAAGTGCCTGCGCGAAACTATTCATGGCAGGTTCTTCTGTTAGCACAAGGCAACGCCCACATTTTTTAACAGCAGCAAATACAGCATCTTCATCCAACGGCATCAAAGTGCGCAAGTCAATAATTTCAACTTGCCCATCGAAGTTTTTCGCGGCATTCAATGCCCAGTGAACACCCATTCCGTAAGTGATTACCGCAATTGATTTTTTGTGGTTGGAAGTGAGAACGGTATTTGCTTTTCCAAGCGGAACAATGTAATCCTCAGAGGGCTCAATTGAACGGGCCATTTCAGTGCCCTTCACTTTCGACCAATAAAGACCTTTATGCTCCAGCATAACAACCGGATTCGGATCGTAGAACGCAGCTTTCAAAAGGCCTTTTAAGTCGGCGCCATTGCTCGGGTAAACCACTTTAATTCCGCGAATGTTACACAAAACACTTTCTACGCTGCTACTGTGATAAGGGCCACCGCTTCCGTATGCACCAATGGGAACACGAACAAGCGCTTGCACGTTCCATTTTCCATTCGTTAAATAATAACTTCTAGCGGCTTCCGTAAACAATTGATTCAAACCAGGCCAAATGTAATCTGCGAACTGAACTTCCACAATCGGCTTCAATCCTGCAACACTCATTCCAACGGTACTTCCAATGATAAATGCCTCTTGAATGGGCGTGTTGAATACACGATTGTCACCAAATTTTTGAGCCAAGGTTGCCGCTTCACGAAACACACCTCCCAAGCGCTTGCCCACGTCTTGCCCGTATAACAAGGCCTCTGGATGCTTCGCTAAAATTTCTTGCATAGCGAATAACGCACAGTCTACCATAACGGTAGCTTCTTTTCCTTGCGGAGCACGTTCGCCTTTCTCTTCGGTAATCGGAGTAGGAGCGTAGGCGTGATCCATCAGCGAAGAAGGTGAAGGATCTTCCGCAGTGGAAGCGCGATCATAATCGCGTAAAATATTTTCGCCGGCTTTCTTCCACACATCTTCCAACGTGCTATCTGAAAAACCGAAATTGTTTAATTGTTTTTTGAACTTAGGAAGTGGATCTCTCTTCTCCGCTTCTTCCAAATCGTGTCTATACCATTCCTTACGTACACCCGATGTGTGGTGACCGAGCAACGGAACTTTGCAATGCAGCATCCAAGGTTTACGCGTTTTGCGCATGCTGGTCAAGATCTCTTGTATGGTGTTAAAACACTGAACGAAGTCGGTCCCGTCGATACTCTTCACGCGAATATTCGGATAGGCCTTCGCCAAATTGGTGGCGTCACCTGTGCGGAATTCAGAGGCGTGAGCGCTGATATCCCATTCGTTGTCTTGCACAAAAAATAACACAGGAAGCTCCTTCAAATTAGCCATGTGAAGGGCTTCATTAACCTCCCCTTCAGTCATGGCGGCGTCTCCGATTGAACAGACTACAACAGAAGGAATATCGGTGTCGTTTAATCCTTGAAGCTCTTTGTATTGAACACCCATAGCAACGCCTACCGTTGGAATGGCTTGCATTCCCGTTGCTGAAGATTGATGAGGAATCTTCGGCATGTCAGGACGGTTAAGGGAAGGGTGACAATAGTAAGTTCTCCCACCACTGAATGGATCGTCTTTCTTCGCGAACAACTGAAGCATGAGTTCATAAGGCGTCATACCAATGCTCAACAAAATACTATCATCTCTGTAGTAAGCAGACAGGTAGTCGTCTTTCGTTAATTGAAGACCCAATGCAATCTGGCAAGCCTCATGTCCGCGCGAAGTTGCGTGCACATATTTCGAGGTCACTTTAGCATTCGCCTCGTATAAATCAGAGAGCTGACGAGCAGTGGCCATTTTTTCGTAGGCCAAGAGCAAAGTGTCGCTGTTCAAGTTCAATTCGTTTTCCATGAAATCTTCTTTCGGACTGCAAGTTACAACAACGCGGTAGTTCACAGAAACCGTTTTACCTTTGGAACATGCAATTTTTCAAATACCACGGAACAGGTAACGATTTCGTTATGATAGATAATCGCGAAAACGCCTGGCTGCCCACCGCAGAAGAGGTGGCCGAGTTTTGCGACAGGCACTTCGGCATTGGAGCCGACGGCTTAATTTTGATTGAAGGCGATGAAGAGACCGAGTTCTACATGAACTATTACAACTCAGACGGATCGCAATCTTTTTGTGGAAATGGAAGCCGCTGTGCGGTGGCCTTCGCAAAGAGTTTGGGTATGTTGGAAAAGGAAGAGGCCTCTTTTAGAGCCATAGACGGATACCATGAGGCGAAAATCAGCGGCGAAGAAATTTCCATTCGAATGACAGATGTGAAGGAAGTGCTTGTTCGAAATGAAAATGAATATTTTGTAAATACGGGTTCTCCGCACATCGTGCGAATGGTGCAAGATTTAAATATAGATGTTATTGAATTGGGAAGCGGAATTCGATACAGCGAAGAATTTGAAAAGGAAGGCACGAACGTAAATTTCTTGACCTTGTTGAATGCTGACGAGTCAATGGTTCGCACCTACGAGCGTGGAGTAGAGGGTGAGACGCTTTCATGCGGAACGGGAGTTACCGCTTGTGCACTTGTTATGCATCATCTTTCGAACAGCGAACAAGAAAAACACATTCACGCTTTAGGTGGTGATTTAACGATTCGTTTTGAAAAAACAGAAAAGGGATATGAAAACATTTGGTTGTGCGGACCTGCCGAGATGGTCTTTAAAGGAGATTGGATGTCATGAATAGAATTTTAGCTTGTTTGGTTTTTGTTGTGTTGGCTCAAAGTGCCAATGCTACAGTGAATAACCACGTGGGAGAGCTGCCTCGCTTGTCCCTTTTGACGTGTTCTCCTGGAGAAGAATTGTACACATGTTTTGGACATAGCGCCATTCGGTATACAGACACTTTGAATGGTGAGTGGGTAGATTTCGTTTTCAACTACGGGACCTTTGAATTTTCAGATGATTTCTATTTGAAATTCGCAAGAGGTAAACTGAACTACATGCTAAGCGTTGAAGAATTTCCGGGTTTTCAGCAGGGGTATTTGCACGGTGGGAGAGGAATATTGGAAAATGAATTCTTGTTGAGTGCAGAACAGATAAGAACTTTGGGAGCTTTGCTTATTGAAAATGCAAAGAAGGAAAATAAGTATTTTCAATACGATTTCTTTTACGACAATTGCGCAACGCGCGTAAGAGATATTGTTTTGAAAGCCTTTCCGGAAATTCAACAAAATGAAAAAACCTTTTCTAATCGTCCGAAATTCCGTCATGACATAGATGTATATCTCGCTCATCAGTACTGGGCCGATTTCGGAATTGATTTGGTTTTGGGAATGCCTTGCGACAAAACACCCGAAGCCGGACAAACTTCTTTTTTACCCGATAGTCTTCAGTCTAACATGATGGCTTGGACATTAAACGGACAGAAAGTGCTAGGAAGATCGAACGAAATTCTTCCGGTTGATGATTCGCTTTACGAAAAGCAATCACCTTCAGCAAAGCCAATATTGTATGTCACATTATCGGCCTTGCTCTTTGCCGGATTCAGTCTTTATCTGTGGTGGAAGAAAAGAGGGTGGAATTTCTCCGAGCGTTTGTTCTTGGGATTTTTCGGACTGCTGGGTGTTGTGTTGTTAGTGATGTGGTTCCTAACCGATCATACCACCACCAAATGGAACTTCAACATTCTTTGGGCGAATCCAATGTTATTTAGTCTTGCTTTTGTTCGCCTAGCTTCATTGAAGGCTTGGATTCGGAAGTATGCCTTCCTGCAAATGATACTATCGGCCTACGTGCTTCTGTCGGTTTATATTCCGGCTCTTGGAATTCAAACGTTTCCAGATGAAATAGGGGCTTGGCTTATTGCTCAATTAATTTTATTGGTTCGATTTACCCGAATCACAAAACCTGTTCAAGGATAGATTATATTTGATACCATGCACTCGAGAATTTACGTCAGTTTAATTGCTTGTATCGCCCTTTTTTCTTCCTGTAAGAAAGATGAACCCACGACCTGGGAATCGAACTGGGTCGTGCCCGTGGCTCATGGTAGATTAACACTTTCAGATTTAACAGCCGATAATGGTTACACCGACAATGCGGGTATTTATCATTTGTATTTCGAAAAGATTATTTCAGGATTTGGTACTACCGATTTAACACAGATTCCAGACACCAACATCTCACAGAAGTTTGTTGTGCCTTTGAGCGGAGGGCCTTTTCAAATTCCGGGCAACACCGCTATCATTACTCAAAATCAAAACTATTCTGTTGAAACGAACGGGACAGGATTGCGCATGGTGAAGGTGAAGTCCGGACAAATGATTGTTCATGTGAAGTCATACGTGAATGCATATTTGCATCCGAGCTTTACGCTCTACAATGTCTCTGAGGTTTATGGAAACAATACGGATATTGATTTTGCTTTAACTCCGGGAAGCGCAGCCGCTCCAACAGAGGGATATTACACCGTAGACATGTCGAACAAATACGTTGTCCTTTCAGGCACATCAGGATTCGATTACAACAAGCTTTCAACGCATCTAGAAATTAGAACAGAGCAAAATACCACTGCCGATCAGAACACCATTTACGGTCAAGATTCTGTGCGATTGGAATTTCTTATGTCGTATCTCGTAATCGATTACGACTAGGGTTATTTCGGAAATTACACTTACTCTTTCAACGAGAGGTTCAACTTAGCTGAAAGCGCAAACATACCAACAGGATTGCTAGAGTTAGAACAAGCTTCGTTTGGATTTCATGTAGCACACAAAATGGGATTTGATGGTAAGTTGAAGATTGACAACGTTATGGGATTGAATACCTACATGAATACCGGCGTTCAGCTAACAGGAGGAAATTTATACAATCCATTTTTTATCACACGCTCCATTGACAATGGCGGAACAGCTTCTATCTCTAACTACGATATTAATTTGAACGAAGGGAACAGTAACATTACTTCATTTATGGGAAGTTTGCCATACTCTGTTCTTTTTACAGGTAGTTTACAATTGAATCCGTTTGGAAACGTAAGCGATGGGAACGATTTCTTTTACTCGGATCAATTGACCGAAGCGAAATTGGTTGTTGATGTTCCATTGCGATTGGCTGCTAGCGATCTCACGCTTCGCGACACGTTGAATGTGGAAGTGACCACTGACGCGGTTCGCGTGAGTTCTTTAACATTGGACATTCAGAATGCGTTTCCGATGGAATGGAAATTAAATTTGATAACGCTGGGTGGAGCAGTTGTTGCTGCAGATTTAAATGTGCCAAGCGGAAACAGCATTGATGCATTGGCACTTGCAACTTCAAGTACACTGGTGATTCCTATTTCTGAAGCGCAATGGAACGCCATTAAGTCGGAAGGGAAATTAATTATGCAGGTCGTTTCAAACACACCGTCATTTCCACAATTGGTGAATCTTTACAACTCCTATTTCATAGACGTTCTCGTGAAAGCTGGCGTTGTTCTTAATGCTGAAATTCAATGAGAAAATTAATTTTAGCAATAGCATTCATTCTTAGCGGAATCACATCGTTCACTCAAACGTCGTACTTGTGGTTAACGAAGTCAGACACCACAGGAAAAGCGTTTCGCGGCATTTTAGATTTTCAAGGAAGTGGTGCTGCGGGTAGTACTTTTTTAACCAAGGAACTTGTAATGCCCTTTGTTGTGGGCGGAACGGTTACTGCAGAATCGCGGGTTTCAGCGCTAGAAGGAATGTCAGATTTAGGAGTGTTCGGAGGAAACGTAAATGCACGAGCAAGATATTACGGCGGAAGAGATAGTTTATTCGGAAGTGAAATGCTCGACCTGTATATTCAAGTTGGAAAAGGATATTTTGGAAGTGGAAGAATTTCGAAGGATGCCTTCGACTTAATCAGTAACGGGAATGTTAATTATCAAGGCAAGCGTGTTTCGTTGAGTTCTATTCAAGGAGAGATGCAAGGATTTCAATCCATTGGTTTTGGAATTTACGATAAGCGCACCTTCAGTTCCATTGGAATTTCTATGGTAAATGGATTAACCTACCAACAATTCAGTTTGTTTCCCCCTTCATCTTTTTACACTTCGCAAAATGCCGATACGCTGCAGCTCGATTACTCGGGAGAGTACATTCATTCCGCAGCGGCAAGACCGAATGGAAATGGAATTGGTTTTAGCATAGACGGAGAATACAATTTTGTTCGGGACAGAGGCGAAGACAAAAAAGAAGTGTGGAATACACTTGGTGTTCGAAATTTGGGTTGGGTGAATTGGAATGGACAAAGTGAAGTGGTTTCTTTTGACTCAACATTTACCTGGACTGGAGTTGACCTGAATGGGATATTGAATGGCGACTCTTTACTGAATGGAACTTCAGGATTTGCAGATACGTTAATTACCACTTCTCAGAACGTTTCGTTTTGGAGACCACTACGCGGGTCTTTTTATGTGCGATCTGTTTATCGTTGGAATGAAAAAATTCGATTCACAGCAGGATTGGAAATGTATGCCGCACCTATGAAGCCCTTGGCAACTATTGGTTTCATGTACATGCCGAAAAACAATTGCATAGCTTCCATGAATGTTTCAAACGGGGGATATGGCAATTGGAAATTGGGAATGGGCGTGCAATGGCTAATTGCAAATCAGTTTTATGTTGGAATTCAAACAACGAATGCACCAGGATATTTTTTCAAAGAAGCAAGAGAAATGAGTGCTTCGCTTCAATTAAGTTATTTATTCAAAACGAAAAAGAAAGAAAATGAATAGTGCAGATGTAATGAAGATGGCGCAGACCAAATCGCTTGTGCTTTTGGCTGGTCCTTGTGTGGTTGAGGGTGAGGATTTGGTAATGGAAGTTGCTGGACGTGTTAAAGAGATTGCTGATAAATTGGGAATGCCTTATGTATTCAAGGCATCATACAGAAAAGCGAATCGCTCACGTGTTGATTCATTCACAGGATTAGGTGATCAAATCGGATTGGAGCTTATTCAGAAAGTAGGAAAGACCTATGGAATTCCAACCGTAACAGACATTCACGCAGCAGATGAAGCTGCTATGGCTGCGGCTTATGTTGATGTTTTGCAGATACCTGCTTTCTTGTGTAGACAAACAGATTTGCTTCAAGCAGCAGCTTTAACGGGCAAAGTGGTGAACATTAAAAAGGGACAATTCCTTTCTGCTGAATCTATGAAACACGCAGTGAATAAAGTGAAGGAAGCCGGAAACAACAACGTTTGGTTAACCGAGCGCGGAACCATGTTTGGATATCAAGATTTAGTAGTCGATTACCGCGGAATTCCTGTTATGCAAGATTACGCCCCAGCCATTATGGACTGCACGCACTCGCTTCAACAGCCCAATCAAAGCAGTGGTGTTACAGGAGGAAAGCCTGAACTTATTGGAGTCATTGCCAAGGCTGCTGTTGCCGTTGGGATAGACGGATTATTTATTGAATCACATCCGAATCCTGCAGTGGCTTTAAGCGATGGAGCAAACATGCTTCAATTAAGTAAATTAGAAGAACTGCTTGAACAAGTCATGGAAATTCGTGCAGTGATAAAAAAATAATTCATGAAGAAATTCAAATTCATCTGTTTGTTCGTTTCGCTTGTGCTGGCTCAAATGAGCATGGCGCAGCCTATGGTTCACAATTACGGAAGTTTGGGTTCAGATGAATACGCTTCAATAGTTGCTCATCCGTCAGGAGGATTTGTTGCTGTTGGAACTACAGGCGGAGAAGTG
>JBEIFO010000037.1:0-11464 GCA_040382375.1 Crocinitomicaceae bacterium | reverse complement strand
TGATTTCACGCGTGCAGCTATCGCGAAGTTCAAAGCGAAGTAAATATTCCCTTCGGGATTAGTCCGCAAAGCGGATGTATCCACGAAGTGGATTGGTCCCTTCGGGATTTGTCCCTATGGGATTTGTCCTCCTGAGGATGTCGTCGCGTCCCGCTTGAACAACTCCTGAATCCCTTCAGCCAATTGTTTCCAATTGTCGAACTCTTCTTGGTAAATAACACCGATGCCCTGTGTATACGGACTTTGCGTAGTTGTGGTCATTCGAGTGTCGTTACTTTCGTTGTAGACCATTAATCGGATTTTACCGTCTTGTGTAATATTGTATTCCACACGAACATCTCCAATGTAGTTCGTGGTTTGACTGGTGTTGGCGCTACCTCTAGCTACTCCAAAGTTCCCTGTAACACTTACACGATCATTGAACAATTGTGTGCTCAATGCCAACTCAATTTGTTCGTTGCTTATTTTATCTCCAGGACGATAGTTAAACCCTAGATCGAAATCATCGCTGATTTGACTGAGCCAATTCGATATCTGACTCGAAATTAATTCACTGCCATTACTTGCTAAACCAACACCTGAACCCCCTGTCTGAGTAATGTTCGGAGGACTGATAAATCTTCCCATTACCAACAAAGCAAACGCTTGCCTGTTTCGTTCTTGCTCTGTGCTAATGACACTCGCTAAACGGGATTTTGTTAATTGATCTGACTGCGGCAATTCCAAATCGAAGCCAATGGTTGGATTCATCATCTTTCCTTGAAGACCCATGATCAAATTAATGGGGACACGTTTTCCTGATGTTTGCGTGGGGTCTGGAATAATATCGTTCAAACTAGCTGAAACTTTATAAATCGCCTTCATGTCAAGCTCTGCCGCCATAGGATCTCCGTACCACGCAATTGATCCGCCTGGCTTTACTTCAAACGGTTTGTTCAATAAATTCTTAAGTGTGAACAAATAATTTCCTTGTGTAATTTCAAGCATACCATACATATTGAAGGTGCTGAGATTGTTAATGATCATAGACAAATGTCCTTTGCCTCGTCCTTTCATTACATCGCCTACGGCCTCATCGAAAATAACTTGAAACTCGGCGTCTTCTGTTACATCGAGCTGCATGTTCATGGTAATACCACTCAAGTCGGCTTTCAGTTCTTTCTTTGTAGTGGTGTCGAGTGGATTGATAAATTGAATATACGAATCGAATTGCAACTCTCCCGAAGAACTCATAGGCAAGATAAAGGTTGTGCCTTTTTCACTCTTCAATGTCATGTCGAAAAAAGTCTGATCACCGTATCCAGAAATATCCAAGAACCCTGTTGTATAAGCCTTTCCATAAAAATCACTGTTATCCCCTTCCTTGGTATTCATGGTTAGCATAGGAGTATCCATCTCAACCATTACATCATATTGCCATTCAGAAAAGTTCTTGTGAAGAACTTGACCGGTAAGTCTTCCCGGATTGCCTTCGTCATCAAAAATTTGCACGTTGTCGAATGCAAACATTTCCGGATCTATATGAATCTTGTCGCTAAATGAATATCCCGACTGAAGGAAGGGCACGAAAATCTTTGCTTTACGAAGTAACAAATCACCTTCCAGTTGAGGATCATCTAATTTTCCTGTTAAGCTTACCATAGAAGATGCATAGCCGCTTATCCCCAAAACATCTTCACCTATAAACGCATTCAATATGCTCAAATCAAAGCCATTCATGGTAAGTAAGAAATCAAGAGGACTTTCTTCATTCTTTGGCGTATAGTTCCCTGCAAAACGAAGTGGTTGCACACTGTCCCTTTCAATTTCACCATCTGCTCTCAAACGCTCTTTCTTACTGTCCCATGTGCTATTGACACAAAGGGTTCCAATTTTATAATCGTTCAACCCCAAGTCAAATAAACTAAGTTCAGACGAAACAATTGTTTTATCGTAAACATTGCTCAACTCCACTACTCCGTTTGCTTCTCCTTGAAGTGTTAAATCTTCTCCCAACAAACCATTCAACATAGACAGATTGATATTCCCAAGCTCTAAACGTAGCGGTGAAGAAGGATGTTCGGTAACCATTCCATTGACGCCCAAAAATTCGTCCTGATTGTGCATTTGAAATCCGTTCACACCCAAATCTTTGTGACATAATGTTATTGAGGCATTGGGAGTCCAGTACCACGGTTCATTATTAATAACCAATTCGCTTCTGCCAATGATGTATTCAAAATCATCGAAACTATTTAGGAAAAACACACCATTTAAGTCGCCTGTAACAAATTCACCAGGATTACCCCACATTAATGCGCTGTACACTGTATCCCCTAGCGATTGCACGTCCCAAGAAAGATTACTTATGTATTTTGAATCCGCAGACAACACTTCATTCACCTGCACCGTGAGAAATATTGAACGCAATTCACGAGAAATATCGACAACTAATTCCTCTGCTTTATAATCTTCATATTGAACAAACGGAGATCCGAATGTGCCCGACAGCTCGTTGTTTTTCTCATCTACATACAAATTCAAAGATGTGCCTTTTGCAACTTTCAACTCTGGAATGAAAGCCGCGGAAATGAATTCGAAATCATTTATTCTCACCGTCAAATTGAAATCCTGCTGTTTGTGCGGACGCGCCGAATATTTCATGTTTGGCATCGCATCAGCTATAATATCTTGCAAGCTTGGCCACAATTGATCGTAATTAAAATTACCTTCCAATTTCGCAAAAACCACATCAGAGTTTACAGTTATACTTCGGGTTCCTTCCTGCTCTGTATCTAGGGTGAAATAGTCCAGCTTTCTAATTTTTTCATCGATGAGATAAACAATGTTCGCCCCAACAAATTCACCTTCAATTTCACTTAATGTCAAACCTTTCAAATGCGCATTGAATTCTCCTGCAATTACAGCAGGAGTCTCATCTTCAATTAAACCTACAGCGGTTAAATCAAATCGATTCACATTCAAATCGAAGTTTAGAATCGGCTGCTTTTGCGAAAAATCTATCTCTCCGTCAAACATGGCTTGAGCATTGGCATCGGCTATTTCAAATTGACCACTGAAGAAATTATTTCGGAAATTTCCGCTCGAAGTCATTTTGGTATAAACGTAATTTCCTATTCCAAGTTCTCCAATGTCTCCATTGAAGTTTAAATTCATATTGCTCACCTCAAGGCCAGTCCCTTGAATATGCATATTTGTAGAGACAACACCTAACTCTGGATCTGAATAATATGCGCCTAAATTGAATTTTTCCAATTTCAGTTGTCCCGAGTAACTAACCAATGAATCGAAGTCACTGATCTGAATTTCCGTAGTGAGCGAACCAATATCCGTTGTCGTCTTTCCATAAAGTTCTACTTCTGACAAATCACCGCGAGCCTTTCCTTCAAACCTTATCTTACCTAGCGTTGAAATGTTAGCTGGAAGTTCCATGAATTTTCCGTCTGAAAACGGATAACTCTTTAGTGCTGTAATATCTGTGTAATCACTAGAAATTGACTCTGCTGCCATTTCGTACTTTAGGCTGTCAATATTCATTGCATTCATCAAATGAATATTGCCTTTGAAGTGTGATTGCCTTCCAAATTCGAGATTCATATTCCAAAGACTTAAATCATTCAACGGTCCTGAAATATCTCCTTTCAATTTCAAAACGTTGTTGAACCCCTTCAAATCGCTACTGAACACCGAAAGATCATTTAACACCAAATCAGTAGGTTTCAAGTGAATGTCCCAATTCACTTTGTTGTTGAAGTCGCTCCAGGCATCGTCATTGGGCGCATAAATCCCCAAGTCACCAACCAAATGCGTTTCACCTAGATCGGCATCCAATTCAGTTACTTGAATTGCATTTCCTTGCATTCGGAAATGCGCATGAAGATCTTCAACATTCAACCCGGATCTTTCCTTCAACTTCAACGATTCAATGGTGGCTTGAATCACATCACCTTTCATTTCAAAATTTTCAACTTCCGTAGAAAAGTTAGAGACCGTCAGCTGCTCTTCATAAAACGAACCCTCCTCTGCCAAAGGCAATGTGTAATCGAAATAGGTGAATCTTCCATTATCAATGTTCAACTTTCCAACCCAGATGCTGAAGCTGCTCGTGGTGTCTTTTGGTTCATCGCTAGAAAAATAATCCGACAAAAACTGGTAGTTCCAATTTGTTTCTCCGGCATATTTTTTCAATTCAATATTGGGTTCTAAGAGCGAGATACTTTGAGATTCGAACTTAGAATCATCTGAAGAAAATGAATAGATCGCCATGTGCAACTCCTTGGTATAAAGCAAGGTATCTCCTTTGTGATCTTCAATATATAAACCATCTAAAACCAAGCGTGCCCATAAATCTATTCGAACACGCTCTATCTCCACTTTCCGATTCCACTCGGAAGAAAGGTATCCGGCCAACCTGTGACCACCCCAAGTTTGTACTGCATGAATTTGAAGAGAAAGAATTAACACCAACAAAAAAACAGGAATAGTCAAAAGCCAGAGAAATCTTCTCTTTCGCTTTTTCTTAGGTGGTACAACTATTTCCTCGGGTGTTTCCAATAGCACAAAAATAACCCTTGTAGAACGGAATTCCGAACAAATATTACTTCTGTTGCAAAGAAGTATTGTGTTGCTTCAATACTTCAACAAAGAGATCTCTGTTTTCCGGACTAATAATCACTAAAATCCTTCCATTGTGATACAAGGCCAAACGCTTCAAAGACGCGGCTGGAGAGCTTATGGGATTGTTCGTGTACTTGTAATGTGTGATGTCGGAAATGTCAATGGTTGGAAAAGGAAAAATACCGCAAAACACTTTCAACTTTCCTTCTGAAGTTATGGTGTAATGTGTATTGAAAATTATCGCTAGAATGAACGCTGTTAAAGGAATGTACAACGCTAACATGACTATGGAATCTCGAACAGTCAGAAATCCAGCAACCATAAACAGTCCCAATAGCGGCCCGAATATCCACCAGCTAATACCACTCTTCATTTTGAAATTCGCTCCTGGAATCATACACTAGCCTGCTATTGAATGAAACACAACAACAAAGAAATCGAGAAATTCTTGCGGTTTCCAAATGAGTAAAAAGGCTATACCGAATGCAGCTCCTGCCAAATGTGCATCGTGCGCAATGGCTGTATTCATTTTTTTATTCATGTAATATTCCAATCCGAAAAATAAAATAATAGCAGCCCAACCGGGTAATGGCAAAATGAAGAAAAACAACAATTCTGAGGTGGGGAACATGAACATGTAAAGCATCATAACTGCGCTAACCGCTCCAGATGCACCAACACTTGTGTAATAGATATTGTCGCCATGTTTTTTCAACGCGGGCAAGGTGGCAAATGCAGCTGCTCCCAAATACAACAAAGCAAATAATGCTGTTGGCATGTAATGTTCTACCGCTCTTCCAAAACTAAAAAGGGCAAATAAATTGAAGAACAGGTGTCCAATGTCTGCGTGGACTAGTGTGTGCGACCAAATGCGATATATCTCTTTGTTGTGCTTCACGCGATAGGGTGAAAGAGACAATTTCGAAAAGAGTTCCGAATTCGAAAGCGCTTGCCAAGAGACTATTCCTGTAGCAAGGCACAATAAAACAGTGATTGAAAGTTGCATAATTAATTTTAGCTGGAATGGTCACTTACAATAACCCATCTTCCATTGATTCTTTTCCAAAGCAACGTAAAGTGTCCGCTTAATGTATCTGCGCTTCGAAATAAATTCCAACGACCGTCTACATAGGCATTCTTGCCGCTCAGAACTTCAATTCGTAAATCATCGAAACGAAGTGTTCCCATTTTATCTTTGGAAGGATAGGCTCTCTGATATCTTTCTAAGGAAGATTTCCAACCTAAAGTAACGCCGTCCTTTCCTAAAAAACGAAGCGAGTCACTTTCCCAATATCCGTTCATGAATCCAACCAGATCGCCCATGTTCCATGCCTTCTGCTGGGCTTGCATAGTGTTGGTTATTTCTTGTTGAATGGAAGATACAGAGGAGCATGCTTCCAAAAGAAGCACGGACACTGCAATTATTGAGATTTGAATTTTATACATTGAAACGGAAGTGCATGATGTCTCCGTCTTGCACCACATATTCCTTCCCTTCCACCGACATTTTACCGGCTTCTTTAACAGCTGCTTCAGATTTAAAGCTTAAGAAGTCTGCCAACTTAATGACTTCCGCGCGAATGAATCCTTTTTCGAAATCGGTGTGAATCACACCTGCTGCTTGTGGAGCGGTATATCCTTCATAGATGGTCCAAGCGCGAACTTCCTTCACTCCTGCGGTGAAGTAGGTTTTCAAATTCAAAAGACGGTAAGCTGCTTTAATAAGCTTCGAAACACCCGGCTCTTCAAGTCCAATATCTTGCAAGAACATTTGACGTTCTTCGTAAGTGTCTAACGATGCAATGTCTGCTTCAATAGCAGCACCAATAACCAATACCTCAGCGTTCTCGTCCTTCACTCCTTCTCTCACTTGCTCAACATAAGCGTTTCCGTTTACCACAGAACCTTCGTCAACGTTGCACAAATACAAAACTGGTTTTGCCGTCAATAACTGCAATTCACGAAGAAGAACAATTTGTTCTTCATTCTCAGGAAGCTCTGTGCGTGCGCTTTTTCCTTGTTCTAGAGCGGCTTTCAAGCGCTCTAAGTAATCGAATTGTTTCTTCGCTGTTGAATCTCCAGCCTTTGCTGCACGCTGAACCTTTGCAATACGCGCATCAACCGCTTCCAAATCCTTCAACTGCAATTCAATGTCTATGATTTCTTTGTCGCGAAGCGGGTTTACAGATCCATCTACGTGCACCACATTCGGATCATCGAAACAACGCAAAACGTGAATAATAGCATCTGTTTCGCGAATGTTCGCTAAGAATTTATTTCCAAGTCCTTCACCTTTCGAAGCACCTTTCACCAAACCGGCAATGTCAACAATCTCTATGGTTGTCGGCACTATACGCTCGGGAGTAATAAGCTCTGCAATATCTGTCATGCGTTCGTCTGGAACGGTAATCGTTCCTACGTTTGGTTCAATGGTACAAAACGGGAAATTAGCTGCTTGAGCTTTCGCGTTCGATAAACAATTGAACAAGGTTGATTTTCCCACATTCGGAAGACCTACAATACCGCACTTTAACGCCATGATTTTTCGATTTAAGGCGCAAAGATAAAGGCAACTAACCCCAAATTGGTATACAATAAGAACTTAGTTTGAATTTGGCTCATTTAGCCATTTCGCTCAAAAATTCAGCTCTAATTAAGTTCTGACAATTGGCTAATGGAACCACTATCTCAGGCATGCCAATAGCGTAGGCACCAATTTCATATTGCTGATACACAAATCGAATCCCATCTTTTCCCATGGAGAAATTCTTTGCTAGATAGAATGTGTTGCGATTTACATCTAACATTTCAACATCTTCTTTGGGAAAGGATTTGAAGAATAAATTGGATGACAATTTAGTAAATTCATCAAGCTTTCCATCTAAAACAACTTCCTCGATTGTAATTAAATGACCATCCTTTCTATCAAAATTAGCCAACGTGAGGTCGAAGCCTCCGTGTGCCCCACCACCATACCATTCATTTGAGATTTCCATACCAACAAACTTCTCATTCTCACTTTTAACAGAAGCGTCAATAGCGAATTCTTCCGTAAAAGAGGAGTTGTGGTTGTATTTCAACCATTCATCTATAGACTTAAATTTCCCTCCATCTCCAACAACATAACGAAAAACAAAATCGTTAATTTTATTTCCTAACTCATTCTGCTCATTCCATTGGACCACATCTATTTTCACTTTCTTGCATGTGGTATCCCAATCCATATAAATCTCTTCGCCTGTGCGCTTCAGAGAATCTGCAAATTCGCAATACAATTCGTTGTATGATTTTTTCTCCCAGACCGACTTAATCTCGGCATTAGCACTAGTACTTTTATCAGAATTTTCAGCACAACCTATCACAAACAACAAGCTTGAGAATAAAATATATTTCGCTTTCATAAAATTGTAATTTTCAGCCAATTTAAAGGAACTCATTAGATTAAATATGTGACTTTTTCCACAATCAACAAACACTTCCCTCTTCAACCTAAATTAAAAACTACTTTCGCAAAAAAATTCTTCAATGGTTTCTAATCAAGAACTTTCGCGAATAGCCTCTCAAGTGAGACGTGATATCGTGCGAATGGTCCACGCTGTGAACAGCGGACACCCAGGAGGAAGTTTAGGCTGCACCGATTTCTTGGTGAGTCTTTATTTCCGTCAAATGACTATTAACCCAACAAGCTGGAACATGAACGGCGAAGGAGAAGACCTCTTCTTCCTAAGCAACGGGCATATATCTCCAGTTTTCTATTCGGTTTTAGCACGTTCAGGATACTTCGATGTTGCTGAATTAGCAACGTTCAGAAAAATAAACACACGTCTTCAAGGTCACCCTACAACTCACGACAGTCTTCCTGGCGTGCGTATTGCGAGCGGTTCACTTGGTCAAGGCATGAGCGCAGCTGCTGGAGCAGCACAAGCAAAAAAATTAATCAACGATCCGAAACTTGTTTTCACTCTTCACGGAGATGGTGAATTGCAAGAAGGTCAAATTTGGGAAGCGGCTATGTACTGCGCGCATCACAAAATTGACAATATCATTAGCACTGTTGACGTAAACGGACAACAAATCGATGGTCCGACAGAGGCGGTTATGTCTTTGGGTAACCTTCGTGCGAAATTCGAAGCATTCGGTTGGAAAGTGTTGGAAACAAACGGACACGACCTTGAGCAACTTAACGCAACAATTGATGAAGCGAAGAGTCTAACCGGAAACGGTTATCCGATTATGATTCTCATGACCACTAGCATGGGTAAAGGTGTCGACTTTATGGAAGGCACACACAAGTGGCATGGCGTTGCTCCGAACGATGAGCAATTGGCAAATGCATTGGGACAGTTAGAAGAAACTTTAGGCGACTATTAATTTAAGAAACATGTTAGAATTCGATTTATCACCCGCGAACGATACACGCTCTGGCTTCGGAGCCGGACTTCATGAATTAGGTCAGAAAAACCCTAAAGTTGTTGCATTGTGTGCCGACTTAATTGGTTCTTTGAAAATGGACGCCTTCAAGAAAGATTTTCCTGAGCGCTTTTTTCAAGTTGGAATTGCAGAAGCAAACATGATGGGTGTTGCTGCTGGAATGACTATTGGCGGATACATTCCGTTTACAGGAACATTCGCGAACTTTTCTACAGGAAGAGTTTACGATCAGATTAGACAAAGCATTGCGTACAGCGATAAGAACGTTAAGATCTGTGCTTCTCACGCTGGGCTTACCTTGGGTGAAGACGGTGCAACGCATCAGATTTTAGAAGATATTGGAATGATGAGCATGCTTCCGGGCATGACCGTTATTAATCCTTGCGATTACAATCAGACTAAAGCAGCTACTCTCGCTATTGCCGATCATCACGGTCCTGTTTACTTGCGTTTCGGAAGACCGAAGGTGACGAACTTCACTGCTGTTGATCAGAATTTCGAAATTGGAAAAGCATGGCACATTCACGAGGGAAACGACGTGACAATCATTGCAACCGGACACCTTGTTTGGGAAGCGGTTGAAGCAGCTCGCGAATTGGAAGCGGAAGGAATTTCAGTTGACCTGATTAACATTCACACCATTAAGCCTCTTGATGAAGAAGCTATCGTGCGCAGCGCAATGAAAACCGGAAAGGTTATCACATGTGAAGAACACATGATCAATGGTGGTTTAGGAAGTTTGGTTGCGCACTTCTTAGCGAAAGAAGCTCCTTCGCTTATGGAATTCATTGGTGTAAACGACAGCTTCGGCGAAAGCGGAACGCCAGATCAACTGATGGAGAAATACGGATTGAAGTCGAAGAATATCATTGCTGCAGCGAAGCGTTTGATGGAAGAGTAGTTTGTTTATATTTACAATATAATTAAATTCATTATTTATGAAAACATTTCTTACAATCTTTTTTTCTGCATTGAGCTTTATTGCTAGTAGCCAATTTTTCATTAAATCGAGCCAATTAAGCAGTAACTGCATTAACAGTCTTGAATCGAATGGAGCCGAACTCAATACAGATTTCAGCGGCTGTGCATACGACATAACAGATGAAGTCACTCAAAATGTTCTCGAAATTTCTGAATACAAAAACGGTGAAGTTGTTTCAAGAATTACATTTAATCCATCGACTGGATTAGTTCAAAGCACTGAAAACCCTAATCAGAAATGTTTGTATTTCGTAGACGGACGCTTAAAATACAGATGCGTTTATGGGGCAAACCACACGAAAATATCTGAAATACAATTTGTAGTTGTTAAAGACAAGTACATCATAGACTTCAATAAGACGTATGATAATCAAGGTAAAGTTATTGAATGTGTAGGAAAAGGCTGCGAATAAATTCTGACTTAAATTGTTTGTTTTTAATCCGTCCATAACAAGAATGATTTAATAAATAATAACAAACTAAAATGAGCCGAATTCTATCCTTGATTGCTTTCTTCATATTTTCTGTCGCAACTATTTTTTCTCAAAACATTAAAACGATTTACGCCAAAGGCGGCGATGGAAGAAACGTCAATTGGCCCGCAATTAAAATTCAACAGGAAAAAGATAAAGACGGAGCCGGCTTCTTTTACATGGTCTGTTTTCAAGGTTGTGTTCCAAAAAGAGCATCTTCAACCCTTCCTGGGCAAGGTGCTAAATCGTATTCTGTAAATAATCTGAATGATGGCAATCCCATGACTGCATGGGTAGAAGGCAAAAGTGACTATGGAATTGGAGAATACTTTGAGGTAAATGCCGATGATATCAACATCATTTACAATGGGTACCAATCATCTCCTACTAACTGGAAGAATAATTCCCGCGTAAAAAAGTTCAAAGTCTATAAAAACAACAATCCTATTTGTTATCTGGAACTTACAGATGAAATGGGAAGTCAGCACTTCGATTTACCCGTGAACAAAGACTATAGTGGAGACTACCTTCACACGTTCAGATTTGAAATTATGGAAGTATACCCAGGAGACAAATGGTCCGATGTCGCAATTTCTGAAGTTGATTTTTCCGGTTGCTGCTTTTCAACTAACACAACCATCTATTCAGACAACGGTCAGATTGGTTACGATGAACTTGGAACTCATGCGCAAATCACAACCATTGATTTAAACACCAGCGAAACGCAGGAAGCCGAGATTGTAAAACTCAATTCACAAATTCACACCAAACTCTATCAAATCAGCACAGCAACCAAGTCTATTGACATTACAGTCAACCACCCTATTTATGTTAAGAATGTTGGATTCGTTTCTATTGCACGACTGCAAACCATCTTCAAAACAGATAATTTCACAGATTTAATAAATCATGTTGAAGTTCTAACTTACAATTCTGAAACGAAAGCTACCGAATACGAAACT